>NZ_JAPYVU010000004.1 GCF_028276765.1 Sulfurihydrogenibium sp. | reverse complement strand
GTTTGTAGCCTACCTATGAGGAATTGAAGCTTATACATAGAGTTTGAAAGTGGAGCGTGGAGATGTAGTTTGTAGCCTACCTATGAGGAATTGAAGCTCTCTATGGTAGTTTCATAAACATTTAAAAATTTCATGTTTGTAGCCTACCTATGAGGAATTGAAGCGCGATTGATACTTTCATTAGACACCTAAATCGGCAAAGTTTGTAGCCTACCTATGAGGAATTGAAGCCTTTCTAAAATCAGAGCATTCAATAATTACATTTTTGTTTGTAGCCTACCTATGAGGAATTGAAAGACAGAATCGTCTTCTGGGTCTGATACGTAGACTTTAGTTTGTAGCCTACCTATGAGGAATTGAAAGCTTGGGAGGAGTTCGAGCATTGATGCTGAGAATGCGTTTGTAGCCTACCTATGAGGAATTGAAACCATAAACTCTGTTACATTGCTAGAGTAAAAAAACGCGTTTGTAGCCTACCTATGAGGAATTGAAAATCCGAAACTTTTTGAGAATGGCAATTAAAGAAGATTTTTGCGATTTGATTTTTGAGCTAAAGCTTAATTTAATACATCTAAACCTTTTGGGTTAGAAAATCCTTTTTTCCACTCTAACATTCTCCATTGACAACATCCCTACTTCTTCATCCAAGCCTTTGAATGCTATAATAATATCCCAATTTTTCTCAAAAAAGGAGCATCAATGAAGAGTTTTCCTGTAATCAAGCCTATAGATAAAAAAATTTTTAAAATTGAATTTAAAGACCCATATCTAAAGCCAGCCATAATTGAGACTGAAGAGCAGTTTAAAGAGTTAATTCAAAATCTTATAGCAAATAAAAGGCAAGAAGAAGCTAAAGAACTTACTCAGCAGTGGATAAATCTTAAAAAAGAGCATTTTAAACTAAATTATCATGGAAAGTTTTTAAATCTTGGAGTTAAAACCGCCATAATGGGCATTATCAACGTTACTCCTGACTCATTCTCAAATGGTAATGAGGATTATAAAGATATTAACAAAATCCTTAAAAAAGTAGAGTTTATGCTTGAAAATGGGGCAGATATTATAGATGTAGGAGGTGAGTCTACAAGACCGGGAGCTACGCCAATTTCAGCAGATGAAGAGATGGAGAGGGTTATTCCAGTAATCCAAGCAATCAGAAAAAACCTCGGAGATAGATTTTTGTTATCAGTTGATACATACAAATCAACTGTTGCTGACGCTGCAGTAAGCGAAGGAGCCGATATAATCAACGATATAAGCGGAATGACTTTTGATGATAAAATGGCCGATGTAGTAGCTAAGCATGACTGTCATATCGTTATAAATCATATAAAAGGAACGCCACAAACATGGCAAACACAGGAGATTTACTATGACGATGTTGTTTATGAAATTATAGAATTTTTTAAAAATCAAATCAGCTTTGGAATTTCAAGAGGAATTAAACCAGACAGGTTTATCATAGACCCAGGGATAGGATTTGGGAAAAAGGTAGAGCATAACGTTGAAATTATAAAAAGATTAGATGAGTTTAAAATTCTTGGACTGCCAATTCTGATAGGCATATCAAGAAAATCATTCTTAAATATAATCTTAAAAAATCTATTAAATAGACCAGATACTTTGCCGAAAGAAAGATTACCAGCAACCCTTGGAGCAACAGCCTACGCAGTTTTAAAAGGAGCACATATCGTAAGAGTTCATGATGTAAAAGAGACAGCAGAATTTTTAACCATATTAGACACAATCAGAGGATACAGGATTGAGTGAAACAGAAATTATACAAACGCTTTTAAACATAAGATTTACTGATGTCTTAGATATTCTTATAGTTTCTGTAATCATTTATTATCTTCTTAAATTTTTAGCCGGAACAAGAGGATGGCAAATATTAATAGGTTTACTCATTCTTTTGCTTTTTTGGATTATAGCGAAAATATTTCAATTTGAAACCTTAGGGTGGATTTTTGAAAATCTATGGAGTATTGGAATATTCATTATCGTGGTTTTATTCCAACCAGAGTTAAGAAGAGGATTGGCTAAGCTTGGAGAAAAAGGAATATTCAAATTCTTATCACCATCAAATAAAAAAGTTGTTGATGATGTGATTAGAGCATGCTTATTCATGGCAGATAGAAAAATAGGAAGTTTAATCGTATTTGAAAGGACGGTTGATTTGACAAATTATATTGAAGGGTTCGTTAGAATAGATGCAGAAATTACACCAGAAATACTCATAACCATATTCACGCCACAGACACCTTTACATGATGGAGCGGTAATAATAAAAGAAAAGAAAATAGCATTTGCAAGGGCATTTTTACCTTTAACCGTATCTACAGATATACCGGAAAACGTTGGTACAAGACATAGGGCAGCATTAGGAATAACCGAAGAGACTGATGCTGTTGCGGTCGTAGTATCAGAAGAAAGAGGTGAAATATCCTTAGCAGTCGATGGAAAACTCCATAGAAATTTGGACGTATTGATGCTGAGAAAAAAGCTATACAAACTATTAGAGATAGAAAAACCCTCAACCTTTGAAATACTAAGAAAAAGACTTAAAAAGGCAAAACATGAAGCTAAATAAAACCATAAAAAAGCTAAAGTTAATATTATTTAACAATCTACATTTAAAAATACTATCTTTTTTCGTGGCACTATTAATGTGGCTGAATATTTCGTCATACTCAAACGCAAAATACCAAATTCATGGATATATAGACGTGATAAATATACCACGTGAAATAGAAATAAGAAGTATTAAACCTGAGAAGGTAAGCATTGTATTAGAAGGAAGGAAAAATGTATTAAACCAATCAGAATTAACAAACATTTCAATTTATGTTGATGGTAAGAAGTTGAAAGAAGGAAAAAACGTTTTGCCTGTACAAGTGTTGCTGCCATCTGAAAAGATTAAGGTGGTTTCAATAAGACCTGAAAATGTTATAATATATGCACGAAAAATTAACCAAAATCAACCTGAAGAGGAGATTAAATGATTGAAATATTTATAGAAGACTTGAATCAAAAATTTACTTTCAACGAAGGAATTACATTAAAAGATATTTTAAAAAATCTTAATGGAAAATTTAAAGATGTTGTTGGTGGAAAACTAAACGGTGAAATCATTGATATACACACACCAATCAATCAAAGCGGAAATCTAAAATTTCTAAAAAAAGAAGATAAAGAGAGCCTTGAAATACTTAGACATTCCTTAGCCCACATCATGGCACAGGCTTTAAAAGAGATTTACGGAGATGAGAATGTTCATTTAGGTATAGGTCCAACAACGGAGCATGGATTTTATTATGATGTTGAAATAGAAGGAAAAAGGCTTACAGATGAAGACCTTCCACAAATTGAAGAAAAAATGAAAGAAATCGTCAAAAAAGGATATCAGATAGAAAGATTTGAGCTTCCAAGAGAAGAAGCTATTAAATTCTTTGAAAATAAAAAGGAAATTTATAAGATAGATATAATAAAGCATAACATACCGGAAGGAGAGCCAATTTCATTATATAAACAGGGTGACTTCGTAGATTTATGCAGAGGTCCACATCTTCCTTCAACCGATAAAGCAGGAGCATTTAAACTGATATCTGTATCAGGAGCATATTGGAGAGGAAAAGAAACAAACCCAATGCTTCAAAGAATATACGGCGTTGCATTTTGGAGTGAAAAAGAGCTTAAAGATTACTTAAATATGCTTGAAGAGGCTAAAAAAAGAGACCACAGAAAGATCGGAAAAGACCTTGAGCTGTTTTTGATAGATGAAGAGATTGGCGGCGGTCTTGCTATTTGGCTACCTAAGGGTGCAATTATCAGAAAAGAAATAGAGGATGCTTGGAAAAAAGAGCATCTAAAAAGAGGTTATCAATTAGTTTATACTCCTCATGTTGGAAAAGAACAGCTATGGCAAACAAGCGGACATCTATCTTTCTACCAGGAAAACATGTATCCAAGAATGCAAATAGAAGATGAAGGATACTATGTAAAACCTATGAACTGTCCTTTCCATGTCGAGATTTATAAATCAAAACAAAGAAGCTACAAAGAGCTTCCAATCAGACTTGCAGAACTTGGAACGGTTTACAGATATGAAAGAAGTGGAGCTTTACATGGACTAATGAGAGTTAGAGGATTTACTCAGGACGATGCACACATCATATGCAGAGAAGACCAAGTTGAAGATGAAATAAGAGAAGTTTTAAACTTAGCACTAAATACCCTTAAATCTTATGGGTTTGATGAGTTTGAAGTGTACCTATCAACAAAACCGGAAAAGTATGTCGGCGATGACAAAATGTGGGAGGTTGCAGAAAACTCACTAAGAAAAGCAATAGAAAGCACAGGATTGGACTATAAAATAGATGAAGGTGGCGGAGCATTTTACGGACCAAAAATAGATGTTAAAATAAAAGATGCTATCGGTAGATTGTGGCAATGCTCAACTATTCAGTTTGATTTTAATCTTCCAGAGAGATTTGATATGTACTACATAGGTGAAGATAATCAAAAACACCGACCATACATGATTCACAGAGCAATATTTGGCTCTATAGAAAGGTTTATTGGTGTTTTAATTGAACATTACGCAGGATTTTTGCCGGTATGGTTATCTCCGGTTCAAGTTAAGATTATACCAATTGCTGATAAGCACTTAGAATATGCAGAAACTGTAAAACAAAAACTATTAGAAAATGATATCAGAGTAGAATTGGATGATAGAAATGAAAGAATGAATAAAAAAATTAGAGATGCTGAGCTTCAAAAAATACCGTTTATGCTTGTAGTTGGCGATAAAGAAGTTGAAACAGGCACGGTTGCAGTAAGAGAAAAAGGCAAACAGGGAAGTCAAACTTTAAGCATCGATGAGTTTGTGTCGAAAATTAAAGAAATAATTTCTAATAAACATACACTTTGAGAAGAGTAAATTTTGTAAAATTGAATAGGTAATTTTTGAGCTAAATCCTCAGGATGACAAAAATTCTATACTGTAATTCTGAAGCCGGCGAAGAATCTCCTTTTTTAAAAACATAAGATCCTTTGGCTTATAGCCTCAGGATGATACGAAAAGGTAAGTTTACAAGAATTTTTACGGTTCTCTTGGTACAATATTACCGTTTATATTAACTAAAAAATAAACAGTAAGGAGAAAGCAATGTTAGATAAACTGCTTGGATATTTTTCAAATGATATAGGAATAGATTTAGGTACTGCAAATACGTTAATATTTGTTAAAGGTAAAGGTATAGTTCTAACAGAACCTTCTATTGTCGCTATAGATAAAACTGCCAACAAAGTATTAGCTATTGGTAAAGAAGCAAAAGAAATGATAGGTAAAACGCCGGAGCATATACAAGTTATTAGACCGTTAAAAGATGGAGTTATTGCAGACTTTGATACTACACAAGCAATGTTGAAGTACTTCATACAAAAAGTTCACACAAGCTTTCCATTGGCAAGTTTGACAAATCCAAGACCAAGAGTAGTGGTCGGCGTTCCATCTGGAATTACAACGGTTGAAAAAAGAGCAGTTATAGATGCAGCAAAGCAAGCTGGAGCAAGAGAAGTATATTTAATTGCAGAGCCCATGGCGGCAGCAATTGGCGCCGGTCTACCTATAGACCAGCCCGGTGGTAATATGATTGTAGATATCGGCGGTGGTACTTCTGAAATAGCGGTTATATCTTTATCCGGCTTAGTAATCTCAAGCTCTATTAGAGTTGCCGGTGATGAGATGAATGAAGCTATAATAAACTATCTTAAAAGAAATTACCATATTTTGATAGGTGAGCAAACAGCAGAAAATGTAAAAATAAACTTAGGTTCTGCTACAGCATCAGACAGAGACGAGAAAAAAATGGAAATACGCGGAAGAGACATGACCGGAATGCCAAGAAGTATAGTGATTTATGGAAAAGACATTAGAGAAGCCTTGGAAGATGTTATTATACAAATAGTAAATGCGGTTAAATCAACCTTAGAAAAAACTCCACCTGAGCTTGCTGCAGATATTGTTGAAAGGGGAATAGTCCTTGCAGGTGGTGGTTCTTTAATATATAGTCTTGATAAAAGATTGATGGAAGAAACAAATCTTCCTGTTGTATACTGTGAAGACCCTCTTACTGCAGTAGCACGCGGAATAGGAAAAGCTTTACAGAACTTAGACCTTATAAGAAGAGTATCGATGAAGTAAAGATGGAAAAAACTTGAAAAGGATTGTTAATAAGAAATTATTATTAGTCATTTCTCTAATAACAGTTTTCTTCATTCTGTCATCAGACTTCTTTAAATCTAAAAGTTTAGATGCTTTATATCCAATTCAAAAGGGAATTTCTCTCGCCCATGATGTATGGTCTTACATACACCACTTTTTCTATGACAGAAACTTTACATATCGTAAAATAAAGAATCTTGAGGAAGAAAATCAAAAACTAAAAGCAGAAATATTAAAATATAAAAATCAAATTTCGGAAATAGAAAAAACCTATCCAATTTTAGATTTTGTAAAGAAGTATCAAATTCAAAATTATGAAATTGCAAAAGTTATAGGAATATCTTCAGACAACTGGTCTGATTTTTTCTTTATAGACAAGGGCAGAAAAGATGGAATAAAGATAGGTGATTTAGTTTTAAAAGATGGATTTTTGATAGGAGTAGTTAAAAATGTTGGAGATTTTTCTTCAGAGGTTTTAACGGTTTCGGATGAAAACTTTAAAATAACTGTAAGAACGAGAAAAACTCAAGAAATTAGCTTTTTCCAAGGTTTAGAAAAAAACAAAGGAATTTTAAAATACGTCCGTCCAGAGCAAGATATAAGAATTGGGGATATTGTAGAAACAACAGTAATTAATTCACAAGCCGTAGAAGGAGTTCCGATTGGTATTATAAGAAAAATATCTCCTAAGGAAGGAGAGTTTTTTAGAGAAGTGGAAGTTGAAACATTCTATTATCCATACAACTTAGACATCGTGCTGGTAGTTAAAAGATGATTTATTATTTAAAATATATTCTGATAGCTTTTATAATTGTTGCAATAGAATCTTCTCTAATTTTTAAAAACATGTTTAATTTATATATTACTCCAGACCTATTTTTAGTTTATATTTTTTGGCTATCTATCTATGATAAAGAAGATGTAGCTTTAATTACGACTTTGATCGGTGGCTTACTTTTGGATTTATTGATGCCATTTAAAAGTTTTGTAAATGTATTAATTTATTTATCTGTAGCATTTACAATCTTTCGGTTAAAAGAAAAGTTTTTAATATCAAACATACTTATGAAATTTTTGATAATAACAGGCATTAGCTTTTTTATAATATTGATAAAAGAATCGTATGGATTTATGACATCAAAGTTTTTTATTTTAGATACAAATCTTATAATCTTCTACTGGCTCAGTAATATAGTTTTGATATATCTTATTTACTATCTAAAGGAAATACTAGAAAGTAAGATATGATAAAGTTTAACAGATTAACTATTCTGATTTTAGTTCTAACAGGATTTTATTTTGCTTTGGTAGGAAGGCTGTTTTATCTTCAGGTCATTAAGGGAGAATATTACAGAGAAATTTCAGATAGAAACTATATAAAAATCTTCTATTCAAACCCACCAAGAGGTAAAATTTACGATAGAAATGGAGTCTTGTTAGCTTACGACGTTCCAACCTATAGCTTGATAGCATTCCCATACATAGTTAAGAAAAATTATACTGTGCAAGAACTAAAGGAAAATCTAAAAAATTATCTTAACATTGAATTAGACGAGAAAACTTTAAATATCATTGAAAAAAACTTATATCCAAGCGTTGTTATAAAAAAAGATTTAACTCAAAAAGATATAGAAAATTTTTATAACTATAACCATCTATTCAATGGATTCTATCTTGAAGTTGTTCCCAAGAGAGTTTACACAGAAGAAGCAAATTATCTTGCACATATAATTGGATACGTTGGATACCCTTCAGAGAAAGAGCTAAAAGAAAATCCAAATCTTTCTCCGAATATTCTTGTAGGAAAAGCGGGAGTAGAAAAAATTTACGATTCACTGCTAAGGGGTGAATCTGGACAAAAGGCAGTATTAGTTGATGCATTTGGTAGACAGAAAAAAGTTTTATGGGAAAAAGACCCGAGAAAAGGAAATGATATTTATTTATCAATAGATATAAGAATACAAAAAATAGCCTTTGAAGCCTTTAGCTCTTCAAAACATCCATCAGGAGCTGTTGTCTTGGTAGACCCAAACACTTATGAAATCTTAGCTTTATTAAGCTATCCAACCTATAACCTGCAAAAATTTTATGAAGGTTTTTCTCGGGAAGAATGGAAAGAATTAACGGAAAATAAGTATAAGCCTTTAATGAATAAAGTGTTCTTAGGGAAATATCCACCCGGGTCTATCTATAAACCTTTGGTAAGTATAGCTGCATTGGAAGAAGGTGTGATAACTCCTGAGACAAGGATAAGCAGTGGTTCTGAGTTTAGAATAGGAAAATGGGTTTATAGAAACTGGAATAAAAGGGGTTGTGGATTTGTAAATGTATCTGAAGCTTTGGAAACATCCTGCGACACCTTCTTCTATCAAGTTGGATTAAAGCTTGGTGTAGAGAATATTGTAAAATATTCAAAGCTATTTGGATTAGGAGAAAAATTGAATCCAGACTTAGAAGTTAAAGTTGCAACAGTTCCAAGCAAAGAATGGAAGAAAAAAGTTTTAAAGCAAAACTGGTTTCACGGAGATACAGTAAACCTTAGCATAGGACAGGGATACATTACAATAACACCTTTTGATGCAACAAAAATAGTTGTACCAATTGCAAATGGCGGATATGTACTAAAACCTCATATATTAAAGGCTTACTTTGACAATAAGTCTCAAAAATTGGTTCATACAAACCCAGAAGTGATAAGAAAGATAAATATAAAAAAATGGAATTTAAATGCGGTAAGGTATGGCATGTATCTTGTTGTTTATGGACCAAGCGGAACAGCAAAAGCTTTGAAAAGGGTTCCTGTACTAAATGCCGGAAAAACAGGAACAGCGCAAGTGTATTCTTATGACACGAGAAAAAAACGTCATCATGCATGGGATTTTAGAGACCATGCTTGGTTTATAGATTATGCACCATATAATAAACCTAAAATAGCCGGCGTGGTATTTATTGAACACGGTGAAAGTGGTGGAAAAGTGGCTGCTCCGTTAATGGCATACATATTAAAAAGAATTTTTAAAGAAAAAATCATCGAGACCGAATGATGTTTAATTTATTCAAAAAAATTAAGCAAACAGACCTAATTGTTTATTTATCTACAGCCTTTTTACTGATTTGGAGTGTTATTAACATTTACAGTGCATCTTATCATGAGTATTCAAATTTATACATAAAGCAGATTGTTTTCGTTTCTATTGCTTTCTTTATAATTACTTTTTTGCCTTTTTTGATAGAATACAGGAAGTTTGGATATATATCTTTTTATTTATACTTAGTAAGCGTTATTCTTCTTATCTTGGTCAAATTTTTTGGTGTTTCTATTCTTGGAGCTAAAAGATGGATAAATTTAGGTTTTTTCCAACTTCAACCGTCAGAAGTAGCAAAATTTTCAACGATCATCTTTTCAGCGTATTTTATATCTAACACAAAACTTCCTCTATCTTTTAAAGACTTTCTAAAAATAATGGGACTATCGGCTATCCCCTTCATGCTAATTTATTCTCAACCAGACCTTGGAAGCGCGATTCTTGTTGTTTTGCCAGTTTTGGTCATGGTATTTTTAGCAAAGTTTAACATTAAATATATAATTGGATTTGTATTGATAGGAATAATTTTAAGTCCTTTTATATGGACACATTTAAAAGATTATCAAAAAAATAGAATTATAGCTTTTTTAAATCCGGAAAGCGACCCAAAAGGAACAGCCTATCACATTATTCAGTCTAAAATTGCAATTGGTTCTGGAATGCTAACCGGAAAAGGATATCTTCAAGGCTCACAGTCTAAATATTACTTCTTGCCAGAACAGCACACGGACTTTATATATGCAACTATTGGAGAAGAGTGGGGCTTTGTAGTTTCATTTTTAATTTTAACAGTCTACTTTATTTTAAGTTTAAGAATTTTTTATATAGGAATGAAGACTAATGAACTATTTGGAAAGTTTTTGTGCTATGGAATTGCTTCAATCATCGGATTTCAAGCATTTATAAATATTGCGATGAATGTAGGAATGGCACCTGTTGTTGGCGTTCCATTGCCATTTTTAAGCTACGGTGGAACCGCCTTAATAATGTTTAGTCTAATGATAATGATTGTTTTAAACATTGAATACATAAACAAAAAAGAAGGTTTTAGATTTCACAGTCAAGACGCTTTAAATTATTAAAAGAAAATGGACAAGTTTAAGCATTTTGTGGAGTTAAAAATGGAAATAGATTTAGAAAGCCTGAAAAAACAACAAATAGAGCTGTCTAAAAAATTAAACTTAAAAGATAAAATAAATATTGACGAAATAAGATATATTGCAGGGATAGATACAACGTTTTTGAATCCTTATCAAAATCCAACCTTAGCCATTTCTTCGATTGTAGTAATAGATATAAAATCATTTGAGATTGTAGAAAAAGTATTGGCAGAGAAAGAGATGGATTTTCCTTACGTTCCCACTTTCTTAGCCTTTAGAGAACTGCCGGTTATCATAGAAGCTTATAAAAAACTTAAGATAAAGGTTGACGTTTTTATCCTTGATGGACAGGGAATATTACATCCAAGGAGAATGGGTATTGCATCACATTTTGGAGTTATTACTGATACGGTTTCTGTTGGATGTGGCAAAACACCTCTCTACGGAAAGTATCAAGACCCACCAAATCAAGATTTGGCATATAATTTTATATATGACCCAAAAACTAATGAAAAAATAGGCTATGTTTTAAGAACTAAGAAAAACACTAAACCAATATTTATATCACCGGGAAATAACATTTCAATAGAAAATTCTCTTTATGTTATAATAAAGTCATTGAATGGATATAAACTTCCTGAACCAGTCAGATTAGCACACAATTTTTTATCTGATTATAGAAAGAAGTTAATGGGAGGTTAACAACAGTTGCTATTTTCTGTAAAAAAGTGTAAAAAAGCGTATGTTGATAATATAAAAACAAAAAGTTTAAAATTGTAAATAGTAAGAAAAGAGAGTAATTAAAGATGACAACACTCCAATGCCTGATTGAATTTCAAAATATGCAAGACAAAAAGATTGTATTAGATTTGATGCGTAGATTTTCATCTGCTATGAGATATTCTTATCAAAGGTTATTAGAAGGTGAAAAAAGAAAAGATTTAAAAAAGCATTTATCAAGACTATTTAGCATAAACACAAGATACTCAGATGATGCTATATTTTTAGCACAATCAATGATTTCATCATGCGAAGAAAGAGGTCAAAATCCAAAAAAGCTTATCTTTGGCTCAAGGAAAGTGTTTGAGCAACTAAAGAAAAACCATTTGACAGGTAAAAGAAGAAAACAGCTAAAGACAAAATGGAAAGAAAGCAGACAGGGAAATTTGTATTCAAGAGGAGATAAATCTAAACAAGGAAATCTAAATTTAAGATTTCAGTGGATTGATAATGAGCTATATTTGAGAATAAATACAGGGAATAGACAATATATCTACGCAAAAGTAATTAGAGATGTTAAAAGAAAAAATGACAAATGGATATATTTTATGTTCATGCTTGAAAATGCATATAAATACAGAGAATGGTTTCCATACTCAGTCAGACTAAAAGTAAAAAACGGTAATGTATACGCTTTTATATCTATAGAAGAGAAAACACCACCTATCACAATCAAAAAAGACAATGGAATAATAGGCATAGATGTAAACGCATATCCATTTCATTTAGCGTTAGCTTTTACAAGTAAAGACGGAAATTTAGAAAAGTATAAAAGCATTAATTTAAACGAATTATTAGAAGCAAACTCAGAAAAAAGACAGTATTTAGAATGGCAAATAGCACATAGGATAATAGAGATAGCAAAGGAAGAGAAAAAAGCAATATCTATCGAAAACTTAAACAAACTACCAAAAGGCAAAAGAGGAGATGGATTTGCAAAATTAAGAAGAAGACTACAAAAATGGAGCTATAAAAGACTGTTAAACAAAATAGAGATACTGGCAAAAAGAAACGGGATAGAAATAATAAAAGTCAATCCTGCGTATACATCAGTAATTGGAAAACTCAAATACGCACCACAATACAACATAGACAAAGACATAGCAGGAGCTTACGTAATATCAAGAAGAGGATTGGGATATAAAGAGAGACTGCCTAAAAATTACAAAGAGCTGTTAAACGATACTGATTTTCTATCATACACTATAGCAAGAATTGAAGATAACATTAAAAAACTAAAACAAAAGTTAAAAGAAGAGAAAAACGAATACAAAAGAAACAAACTAAAAAGCACATTAGCAAAATTAAGAAAAAACCTAAAAACATTACAAAACCACGTCTCACGTCTCACGTTGAACGTTGAACGTTTCACGTTGGACGTTGAACGTTTAGAAAGTGGAAAGAGCAAGACAGCTACCCAACAGCCTGTCAACCAACGGAAGGAACAGGTGAGGGGTCTGCCTACAAGCGGACATAAAAGCTGGCAAGTTCTTTCCATAGCCTTAGCCTTCTGCTGTCTTGAAAGATTGTATAGAGATCTTTCTCCTTTGAAGCGTGTAATCGTTTCAAAGGATTGGATAGCAGTGGCTAACAGGTTAGTTCCTGTGCTTGGTACAGGGACTATGACACTTCCAAAATACCGCCTGTCAGGGTCGGAAGTGTCTGAAATGGCGGAATACAAATACCCTGACCCAAGCTGTGCAAGATTTGTACAGTTTGGTTGACCAGGTTAAAATGGCAGAAGAAAAAAAGGCAATAGTAGAACTGACAGATAAAGGTTTTTTAGGAAAAATGGAAAATAAAGATTTTGTTTTAAATTTATCAGATACTACTTTCAACGCAACAGATTTAATGCTAATATCCATCGGATACTGCTTTGGTATAACAGTTGATGCTTATGCAAAACATAAGGGGCTTAATATATCAAATTTGAAAATTAGTATTCATGGCAAAAAGCATGAAACAGAAAATAGATATGAATATATAACCTTAGAAGTATCATTTGATGGAGATTTAACACCGGAGCAAAGAGAGAGGGTTATTGTCATTGGAAAAAGAGGTTGTACTGTTAGCAACTCAATGTTAAAAGCACCAGAGATAGAAGTTAAATTAGTATAGAGGTTTTATTAAGATGGAAGCTGTATTTTTAGGAATAATTGCAACTTCAATGATATTTATGGCAATTTTTGCCTTAATAAGAACTATAGTTTGGATACTTGTTTTGATAAAACTAATGACCTTGATTAATGATATAAGGAATGATTATAAAACCATTTCTCCAAAAATTATAGGATTTATTCAAGGCTTTCAGGTTATGGGCAGATTTTTGGGGTTTATGAGAATGTTTAGGAGAAGGAAATGAAAAACAAAAACTTTCTATTAGGGTTAATTGCTTTTATTTTAGGAGCGTTATTTGGATATGTTGTTGCTGATAGAAAGAAAGAGATTTTAGAAAAAATAGGAAATCTTGAAAAGAAAATAAAAGATAACGATTTAACAAGTGAAATCAAAGACAAGGCAAAGGATGTAATAGAGTCAGTGAAGTCGTTTTTGGATAAATCTGAAAAGGTTGCAAAAGAGGAAGAAGAGGATATACTTAATATTGTGGAAGAAAAAATAAAAAAGTTAGAAAAGATATTACAATCATAGGAGGTAAGCAAAATGAAAAAGTCAACACTATTAATTGCGGTAGGTTCTGTTCTTGGAGCAGTAGGAGCATATTTTGCATACAAAAGAAAGGATGAAATTTTAGCAAAATTATCAGAAATCCAAGAAAATCTAAAAGAAGCTGAACTTACAGAAAAAGCAAAAACGGCGGTTAATGATTTAATTGAAAGGTTAACTTCTTTGATCAAAAAAGAAGAAACTTTAACAAAAGAAGAAAAAGAAAAAACCTTGGCTGAAATTGAAGAGAAAGTTAGAAAATTAGAAGAAGTTGTTAAAGCAGAAAGTTGATAACAAAGTAGGGGTTGTAAAAACCCCTTTTAAAATTCTGTATCTATCATTAAAAGACTATATAGCAAATAATTACGCTTACCATTCTTCAGCCTTAACATTCTATTTCTTAATGACAATTTTTCCTTTATTATTTTTCATAATATCTGTAATTTCTTTAATTGCAATTATCAATATTTCTGAAATTTATTTCATCCTTTATAAAATCTTTCCTAATTCTGCAGAAAGTTTTTTGAATACTGTTTTAAAACTCTCACAATATCAAGTTGCTCAAAAGTCTATCGTTATAACTATTCTTCTTTCTATATTTTTTTCAAAAGACTTGTTTGTAGCTATATCTCAAGCTTTTAGTTATATATACGAGGCAAAGGTTGCCGAGGGTAAAGTAATTTTAATCATATCCATGTTAGCCTTACCTTTCTTGGTTACATTAATTCTTGTCTTCTATGTTTTTTTATTTATCGTAAAATTTTTATTTTCTAATATAGAAAAAATTTCTTCCGATGTAAGTAAAGATATTCTTTTTATTGAAAGAATTAAAAATTTCCTTGAATTCATTAATAATAAATTAGGTTTGCTTCAGATAATTTTAAATCTTTCTGAAATATTTATTTTTGCTCTTATAATATGGCTTATTTACTATTTTTTTACGCCCGTCCAAGAAAAAAGGAAGAATTTTATTAAACATGTTCTAACAATTTCAATTTTTATAAGTATGCTCGTGTTTCTTTTAAAAATCGCATTTACTTTTTTAATTTTAAACTTTTTTTCAGCCAATCCTCTTTATTTGACCATGGGCTCTATCTTTACATTTATTATATGGGTAAAGTTATGTTTCGATATTTTATTGATTGGAGAAAGGATGATTTATTACTTAGAGAAAGTTTAGGTCTTGCAAAATGATTGGTGGATAGTTAAGAATTGATAAGTAAGCAAGTGCTTCTATTCTTTTCAAATCAACATTAGGATGATAAAGTTACCTAATGTTATCATTCTGCAGCCGTGCAAAGAATCTCATACTTTTATTAAATTTCTCATCCGACGTATAGAGAGTTTCAAACCCCATACTTTTCTTTTAATCTGCTTAGCAATCTTTCATACAACTCTTTATCTGTATCAAGAAGATTTTTTACCGATTGAACGTCTTTATCTCCTCTGCCTGATAGATTTATAACAACAGATTTAGATTTGTCTAAGCTTTTTGCAATTTCTACCGCTTTTATAACAGCATGGGAGCTTTCTAACGCAGGTATTATCCCCTCTGTTCTTGATAGCAATAAAAACCCTTCTAATGCTTCTTCATCTGTTGCGGTAATATACTCTGCTCTTTTAATTTCTTTCAAAAATGCATGCTCCGGACCAACACCAGGATAGTCTAATCCGGCAGAAATTGAATGGGTTGTTTCTATTTGTCCCCACTCATCTTGAATAAAGTAAGATTTCATTCCGTGAAGTACTCCAATGGTACCGCCGTTTATGCTGGCTGCATGCATGCCGGTTTCTATTCCATAACCGCCCGCTTCTACTCCAACAAGTCTAACCTGCGTGTCTTCAATAAAAGGATAAAAAATACCTATTGCATTACTTCCCCCGCCAACGCATGCAACTATAACATCAGGCAATTTTCCTTCTATTTCAAGTATTTGCTGTTTTACTTCTTCGCCTATCACAGATTGAAAATCTCTAACAATCATCGGAAAAGGATGGGGTCCAAGTGCTGAACCAATGATATAATGAGTTGTCTTAACGTTAGTAACCCAATCTCTCAATGCTTCATTAACAGCATCTTTTAATGTTCTACTGCCGGCTTTAACTATTTTAACTTCTGCTCCAAGCAGCTTCATTCTAAAAACGTTTAACGCTTGTCTTTCTGCGTCTTCTTCACCCATATAAATAGTACATTCTAAACCAAACAAAGATGCTGCTGTTGCCGTAGAAACACCGTGTTGTCCTGCTCCAGTTTCTGCAATGATTCTTTTTTTGCCAATTTTTTTTGTAAGCAAAACCTGTCCAAGTGTATTATTTATCTTATGGGCTCCTGTATGTAACAAGTCTTCTCTTTTTAAATAAATTTTTGCTCCACCAACAACATTGGTTAATCGTGATGCAAAATATAAAGGCGTTGGTCTACCTGCATACTCTGTAAGATAGTATAAAAGTTGTCTTTTAAAGTCCCCATCGTTTTTGATTTTTAAATACTGCTGTTCTAACTCTTCTAAAGCTGGCATGAGAGTTTCTGGTAAGTATTTACCGCCAAATATTCCAAAGTATCCCTTTTCATTTGGATATGCATATTTCATTTCAAAAGCTCCTTTTACTGATTTTTCTTTATTATATTGATTATCTCTTCACTATCAACCGTGTTCTTATCAGAAGGAGACGAACTTTTATCCTTTGGTGTTTCTGGATTTATAGTATCTGGTGGTGGAGTATTTTCTTGTGGTTGCTCAGGTTGTGTTTCAGTAGGATTTTCTGATGGTGGTTCTTGTGGTGGAGGTGGATAAATTTTGCTTAAATCTACAGGGTTTCCATCACAATCAACCTGAGGATATGTTCCATCGACAAAAAGGAAGAATCTTCCGGGACAGTTTCCATTAGATACTTTTAACGTAATTGGGTCAATTGGTATGTATATAGTTCCTTCCACCTTAGGAAATTGTTTGTAAGACATACCTCTATTTGCATACAGCATAACATCCATCCAAAGTGGTAAAGCTCCTTCTGCTCCTGCTATACCTTTTCCTATTTGCTTTCTTCTATCATAACCAATCCATACCAAAGTTGTTAAATCTGGGTCAAATCCTACAAACCATGCGTCTGCATAATCGTTTGTTGTTCCGGTTTTTCCTGCTGTTTGGAATGGTAAAGATGCTGCTCTTGCTGCTGTTCCTTCGGTTGTTACGGCTCTAAGTAAATCTACCATAACGGCGTTTTCTGGTTTTGGATATACGTCTTCACATCTTGGCTCTTGCTGATAAAGTATGTTTCCGTTTCTATCTACTACTTTCCTAATATAGTAAGGTTCGCATCTTGTCCCTTGATTTCCAAAGGTTGCATAAACAGTTGCAAGCTCTATGGGTGTTAGTTCTACAGAACCAAGAGCAAGAGAATAATATTTTGGTAGTTTTTGTTTTATTCCTAATCTATAGGCTGTAGCAATTACAGGGTCAAAATCTAACTGAGATAGTAAATAAACAGTTGCAGCGTTTAAACTTTTGGCTAATGCGGTTCTTAGTATTACGTTTCCTCTGTATATTCCATCGTAATTCTTAGGTACCCATTCTTTATTTTGACTGTAATCCCAAAACGAGATAGGCTCGTCTTTTAAAATGGAGATTTGGGTGTATCCGTTTTGTATCGCGGTTGCATATATAATCGGCTTTATAGCAGAGCCTGGCTGTCTTTTGCTTTGTAGTGCTCTGTTAAACTGGGACTTTCTAAATTCATATCCACCAACTATTACCCTTATGCCACCTGTTTTAGAATCTATACTTAACACTACTCCTTCTAAAAATGGTAAGACTTTAAACTTTCTATCCTCTGTATATTTTACATATACATAGCCGTCTTTTTGTAAATTTGCTGTGCTACCTTTAACAGATGCTTCACCCTCTACTTCGTCTATCGTGAAAGTTATTTTATTTTTTGAAACAGACTTTATTTTAGCTACATAGATACTATTTGCTATTAATGTCTCTGGACTGACATTTTGAGATTCGTATTTTTGTTTTAAACTTTCAATCTCATCTTTAAAAAGCTTTGGAAATCCAACACGTGCCTGCATCTCTTCAAGCCAATTTTGAAGTCTTTTTTGTGCATAATAATGTAAATCTCTGTCTATGGTTGTATAAATTTTTAAACCACCTTGAGAGATAGCATCTTCGCCGTACCTTTCAACAACCCACTGTCTAATAAGCTCTACAAAATAATCGTTAAATGTATCTGTCTTTACAATTCCAGCAAGCCTTATAGGTTTTTCAACGCATCTTTGATATTGATGCTCATCTATATAGCCTTCTTCTAACATTCGCATTAGAACGACTTTCTTTCTTTTTTCAGCAAGGTCTAAATTTTGGTATGGATTATACTTTGTGGGTGCTTTTGGAAGTCCGGCTAATACAGCAGCATCGCAAACATCCAACTGCCATACATGTTTTCCAAAATATGTTTGGGCTGCCGCTTCTACACCATAACTTCCTTGTCCTAAATAAATTTGATTAAGATACATCTCAAGTATTTTGTCTTTTGAATAAACTTTGTTTAATCTAAGCGCCAAGACTATTTCTTTAATTTTTCTGTTTATACTTCTTTCCGGTGTTAAGAATAAGTTTTTAGCAAGCTGTTGAGAAATTGTACTTCCACCTTCTACAACGCCGCCGCTGAAAATATTCCTAATAAAAGCTCTTAGTATTCCAAAAAAATCTATCCCAGGATTTTCGTAGAATGTTTTATCTTCTACGGCTATAAATGCTTTTTTTACATAGTCCGGAATTTTATCAATAGAAACGTAGTATCTTTTTTGAACGTAAAGCTCTGAAAATACTCTATCTTTATAATCGTAGATTACAGATGCTTCCGGAGGTTTCCAGTTTTCAAGCTCTTTTACATTTGGTAGGTCTCTTGTAATGATAAAAACGTACAAGCCAAAAATAAGTGTAAATAAAAAGATAAAGCCTATCAGCCCTAAAATAATTTTTTTCTTCAAAATCTGTCCTTTTAGTTGAAAGTTAATAGATTATAATATTATACAATTTTGCCAAAGAGGTGTAGGAATTTGAGCGAGATAATGGAAAAAATTAGAAACTTTTCTATAATAGCCCTGGTGGTCATTGGAAAATCAACCTTGGCATACGGCTTATTGAGTTTTAAAGGTGGATGCAAAAAAAGAGAAATGAAAGAGCAACTCTTAGATACTTTTATAGTATAGAAAGAGAAAGAGGAATTACTGTTGAGGTGTAGGAATTTGAGCGAGAGAATGGAAAAAATCAGAAACTTTTCTATAATAGCCCATGTAGACCATGGAAAATCAACCTTGGCAGATAGACTTATTGAGTTTACAGGTGGGTTAGAAAAAAGAGAAATGAAAGAACAGCTTTTAGACACCCTTGACATAGAAAGAGAAAGAGGAATCACTATAAAACTCCAAGCAGTTAGATTAAAGTATAAAGATTATACACTACATTTGATAGATACACCCGGACACGTAGACTTTGGATATGAAGTATCAAGGTCATTAGCAGCTTGCGAAGGAGCATTATTACTCATAGATGCAACCCAAGGAATTGAAGCCCAAACCATAGCTACATTTTGGCAAGCATTAAACCTAAACCTTGAAATAATACCGGTCATAAACAAAATAGACCTTCCATCTGCTGACGTAGAAAGAATAAAAACGCAGATTGCAGAAGTTTTAGGACTTGACCCAGAAGGAGCAATTTTAGCATCAGGGAAGGCAGGCATAGGAATAGAGGATATATTAGAAGCAATAGTCAAAAGAATACCACCACCAAAAGGCGATGAAAATAAACCATTAAAAGCTTTAATCTTTGACTCTTACTACGACCCATACAGAGGAGCTGTAGCATTCATAAGAGTTATTGATGGGGAAGTCAAAGTAGGAACAAGAATTAGATTAATGTCAACAGGAAAAGAGTTTGAAGTCACAGAGGTTGGAGCACAAACACCGAAAATGACAAAGCTTGATGGCCTAAAAGCCGGAGATGTTGGTTACGTTGCAGCAGCTATCAAAGACGTTAGAGATATCAGAGTTGGAGACACTATAACAGATGCAAAAAGACCAACAGATAAACCGGTTGAAGGATTTAGACCGGCAAAGCCTATGGTATACGCCGGATTGTATCCAACCGGAAACACAACCTTTGAAGATATGAGAGATGCATTAGAAAGATACTCTATAAATGATGCAGCATTAACCTACGAAGTAGAATCTTCTCCAGCACTTGGAATGGGATTTAGATGTGGATTTTTAGGTCTGCTTCATCTTGAAATTGTTCAAGAAAGACTTGAAAGAGAGTATGATATAGAACTAATCACAACTGCACCAAACGTTATTTATAAAGTAATCACAACAAAAGGAAAGGAAATAGAAGTAAGAAATCCATCTCAACTTCCAAATCCAAACGAAATAGACAAAATTTTAGAGCCATACATAGAAGCAAGCATCATTACACCAAATGATTATGTTGGTTCAATTATGCAGCTTGTACAAGAAAAAAGAGGAATTCAAAAAGGCTTTGAATACATAGACCAAAAAACAGTTTTACTTAGATACGAAATTCCACTTGGAGAGGTTTTGTTTGACTTTCATGATAAACTAAAAACAGTTTCAAGAGGTTATGCATCTTTTGATTATGAATTTATAGGCTATAGAGAAGGTGATTTAGTCAAAATGGACATTCTCATCAACGGCGAGCCGGTAGATGCTTTGTCATTCATAGTTCACAGAGATAAGGCATACAGAGTAGGAAGAAATTTAGTTGATAAAATGAAAGAAGTTATTCCAAGACAGCTTTTTGAAGTAAAAATACAGGCAGCGATAGGTTCAAAAATTATCGCATCAAACAGGGTAGCACCACTTAGAAGTGATGTATTGGCAAAATGTTATGGTGGAGATATTACAAGGAAGAAAAAACTCCTCGAAAAACAAAAAGAGGGTAAAAAAAGAATGAAACAGTTTGGTAAAGTAGAACTTCCACAAGAGGCATTTTTAAGCATACTAAAAGCAGATTGAAATGAGGAAGTTTTTTAAAGTTGTTTTAAAATTTTTAGAATGACGTCATCGGTTCTTTTGTCATCCAACAAGAAGTTTCGTGACGGCTTTAGAATGACAGCATGGATTCTTGCAAGCAGTTTCATCCTCCAAGAATATATTGGATTAAAAATGAGATTCATCGAACTGAAATCCTCAGAATTATAGGAAAAGGTTGAATGATAAGCATCAGGGAAAGGATAACCTTATTCTGCAGCCGGCAAAAAATCTCATTTTTTCTTATTTTTAAAAGAGGAGATCCTTCGGGCTAAAGCCCTCAGGAGGACACGAAAAGGTAAGCTTACGAAAATTTTTACAGCACTCTTATTGAGCTTTTTAAAGTCTTTTTAATAATGAAGAAAAAGGCGGAGATTCTTTGCTTGGAAAAGAGTTATACTCTCAAAAGATTAATCTTTAGACAATATAAATTTTTGATAAAATGCTTGTATTTAATGTATAATAGCATGTTATGAAAGTATACACAGGCAACAGTTCATATTGTGAATATTTGCTTACTCAAAAAGAGAAGCCTTTATTTTTGATAACAGGCTCTGAAAAGTCTGCAAAAGAAAGCTTTTTAAATCTTAAGGCTTATAAGGATTTCTTCAAAAAAGACTTTGAAATTATTCATTTTCCATCTTCTCAAGAAAAATTGGACCTTTTAAGTCAGATTGAGAGAAATTATGCTATCTATAAAATCTTAGCAGGAAAAAGTTGGATTTTGGTATTTTCCAAAGATGCTTTAAGTGTAAAGGTTAGAACAAAAGAAAATTTCTTAAAAAACATCATCAATATAAAGAAAAACGGAGAATTAAACAGAGAGTTTTTGATAGAAAAGCTTTATAAACTTGGATACATAAGAGAAGATTTTCCGGAAAATGAAGGGGAATTTTCTGTAAAAGGTGGCTTTTTATCTATAAACATTCCCAAGGTAGGTATAGTAGATATAGATTTTTTCGGTGATACAATAGAAAACATCTTTCTAAAATCAAAAATCTTAACAAGAAAAGAAATAGAAGAAATATTCATTTTGCCGCTTTATGACTTTAACATCAAATCACAAGCACCACTTATTTTTGAAGATCAGGAAAATAGCCTTTTTAGAGATTATTTAAAAAACGATGTTTATACCTTAGATATATATGAAGACTTAAATTTACCTGTCAAAAGCCAATTTTTCTCAAAATTTTCTAATCCTGAGGTTGGAACTATAAAAGATATTACACAAGAGTTTGCTGTCTATAAAATTCCGTTAAAAAAAGAGCTTGTACTACTTAACGAAAAAACAGCTTTCCTGCCAGAGGTTGAAGAGAAGTTAGAGTTAGACGTTGAGCCGTTAAAAGAAGGTGATTATATAATTCATGAGGATTTTGGGATAGGTATCTACAGAGGGATAGAGACAAGAGAGATTAGAGGAAAAGTTTATGATTTTATGATTCTTGAGTATGCAGGCGATGAGAAGGTTTATGTATCATACCTTCATTTTGATAAAATTCATAAATATAAAACCAACTCTATCATTCAGATTGATAAAATCGGTGGTACTTCTTGGAGAAATCTAAAGAAAAAAGTTAAAGAGTCTTTGAAAAATATTGCAAAAAATCTGTTAGAGATCTATTCAAAAAGACAAAATACATACAGACCCCCATTAAAAACAGATGATGAGCTAATAAGCAAGTTTGAAAGAGAGTTTCCATTTGTAGAAACACCAGACCAAATAAAAGCCATAAAAGACATAAAAAGCGATTTTTCAAAGCCAAAGCCAATGGAAAGGCTAATATGCGGAGATGTTGGCTTTGGTAAAACAGAAGTAGCCATCAGAGGTATTTTTATATCTGTAATAAATGGATACCAAGCTTTGCTTTTGGTTCCAACTACTGTCCTTGCTTATCAGCATTATAAAAAATTAAAAGAAAGGCTTGAACCTTACGGAATAATCGTAGAAAATCTTTCAAGATTAAAATCAAAAAAGGAAAATGATAGTACAATAAAAGCTTTTGAAGAAGGAAAAATAGACGTTTTGGTAGCAACTCATAAAATCTTACATACTAACTTATCTTTTAATAAGCTTGGGCTCCTTGTGATTGATGAGGAGCATAGATTTGGAGTAAAAGCAAAAGAAAAAATAAGACAGATAAGAGAAAGTGTAGATACTTTATACTTAACTGCAACGCCAATTCCAAGAACGTTAAACATGGCACTTTCAGGATTAAAAGATATATCAGTTTTAAACACACCGCCGGAAGGACGGTATGAGATAAAAACATATGTCTCAAATTTTGATGAAGAGCTTATAAAAAAAGCTATTGAATTTGAAATAGACAGAAACGGACAGGTTTTTTATCTACATAACAGAATAGAGACAATCAAAGAAACAGTAGATTTTTTAAAAAACTTAGTCAAAAAAGCAAAAATAGACTTTATACATGGTAAAATGAAGCCCTCCGAGATAGAAAAAAAGATTATCGATTTCTTAGAAGGAAAAACAAACGTTTTAGTTTCTACTTCTATTATTGAAACAGGAATAGACATTCCAACAGCTAACACGTTAATCGTAGATAGAGCTGATTTGTTTGGACTTGCACAGCTTTATCATTTAAGAGGAAGAGTTGGAAGAGGTAATATCCAAGCTTACTGCTATTTGATAGTTCCAAAAGAAATAACAAAAGATGCAAAAAGAAGAATCGATACACTTTTAAAACTAACAAGACCGGGTTCAGGCTTAAAAGTATCTATTGAAGATATGCAAATAAGAGGACCAGGAAATATTCTCGGGGTTGAACAAAGCGGTTTTATAAAATCCTTAGGCTTTGATTACTACGTTAAACTTTTAAAGGAAGCTATCAACGAGGAAATGGGAGAAAAAGAGTTTGAAACCGAAATAGAGATAGATTTTGATTATTACATTCCACAAGATTTTATTAAAGACCCAACAGAAAGGCTAAACATATACATGGCTGTATCAAAAGCAGAAGATTATGAAGAGATAGAAAAATTAAGAAAATACCTAAAAGAATTCTACAATGATTTACCAAAAGCATTCGATTTATACTTAGTTGCCTCGGAGATAAAAAAACTACTATCCCAGTTAAAAATAAAAAAACTTCATATGAAATCAGATTTAGCTTACTTACAACTATCAGACCAAACAAATCCGGAAGTAATATTAAAGCTTATAGAAAATCTAAATCCTATCAAAATTGAAAAAGAAAAAATCATTTTTCATGTAGAAAGCTTAGAAGAGCTAAAAGAGAAAATATTGGAAGGTGTAAAAAACTAAGAGTGATAGATATTCTGCAGTCAAGCGAAGAATCTCGTATTTTATCAATTTTTAAAAGAGGAGATCCTTCGGCTTACAGCCTTAAGATGACACGGAAAGGTAAACTTACAAAAATTTTAAATCTCCTACTTATTCTTTCTGTAAGTTAATCAAAATGGCAATTTAAACGGTAGATTAAGCCCTCCGCCTTTAGATATTTTTTTCATTTTCTTCATCATTTTTCTCATCTCTTCATACTGTTTTAAAACTTTGTTAACATCTAAAATCGTAGTTCCGCTACCTCTTGCTATTCTTCTCTTTCTGCTACTGTTTATTATGTATGGTTTCGCTCTTTCTTCTGGAGTCATTGAATTGATAATAGCTTCTATTTTTACAAGCTGTTTTTCATCTACTTTTAAATCTTTTATCTTACTTCCCACGCCTGGAATCATCTTTAAAATCTGCTCTATAGGTCCAAGATTTCTAATCATTCTAATTTGGTCTCTTAAATCTTCTAAAGTAAATTCTGCATTCATAATTTTTTCTGCCATTTGTTTGGCTTTGTCTTCTTCAATAGCAGCCTGCATTTTTTCAATCAATGTTTGTATGTCACCAAGACCAAGTATTCTTTGAGCTATTCTATCTGGATAAAATGGCTCTAAATTTTCAATTTTTTCTCCTGTTCCAATAAATTTGATTGGAACTCCAAGAACTTTCCTAACCGATAGAGCGATACCACCTTTTGCATCACCATCGAGCTTTGTTAGGATTACGCCGGTAAGTCCAACGGCTTTATGAAATTCTTCTGCGGTCGTGATTGCATCTTGACCTTGCATTGCGTCTGCTACGTATAAAACTTCAGCCGGTTTGACTTTTTCTTTTATTTTCCTTAACTCTTCCATTAATTCTTGGTCTATATGTAATCTTCCGGCAGTGTCTAATATTATGTAAGAAAATCCTTGTTTTTTAGCATCTTGGATAACTTTTTCTGTAAGTTTTAATACATCTTTTTCTTCCTCATCAACAAAACAAGGTATATCTATAGATTGGGCAAGGGTGCATAACTGCTTTGCTGCCGCCGGTCTTCTTACGTCTGTAGAAGCAACACCGACCCTATAACCTTTTGATTTAAGATATTTTGCAAGCTTACCTGCTGTTGTAGTTTTTCCGGTACCTTGCAGACCAACCAACATTATTATTGCCGGTGGATTGTCTGGTTTTGCAAGCGTTGGTGGCTCTTCTCCACCAAGAATTTTTATTGTTTCATCATAGATTAGTTTAATAATTGTCTCACCGACAGAAAGACCCTTTATAAGTTCTTGCCCAAGAACTTTTTGTTTTATATCAGAGATAAACTCTTTTACAACATCAACATTAACATCAGCCTCTAATAAAGCTGTTCTTATATCTTTAAGTGCTTCATCAAGAGTTTTTTCATCTATTTTTTTAACGCCTCTTAATTTTTCAACTACTGAGCTAAACTTTTCTGTTAAAAGTTCAAACATTTATAACCTCCTGTTTATTTTATAATCCCAAAAAGCTTTCCTAAAAGCTCTAAGGCGTTTGGATTAAAAATTATGTTTATTATTACTATTATAGCTATAAGTCTGATTTCCATAATCTTCATGTCTTTTCTTACTAAGTCAATTTCTTTCCTAACTAAATCAATCTCTTTTCTTACTAAGTCAATTTCTTTTTTAAGTTCAACTTCTGAAATTTTTAAATCATACTTAGTAGCAAGCTCTTTTTTAAGCTCTTCGGAAATTTCTACTTTTAAAGATTCCTTTGTGTTCATAAGCTCGTTGGAGATATGAGTTGATAAAACTTCTACCAATGCCTGGGCTTTCTCTTTTCCAAGTGCATCTTCAAGTATTTGATATGCTTTTAATGGAATTACATCACTCATAGTCCAATCCTCTATTTTCAAATTCCCATCTCTTCAATATATGATTTATAACCAATCTCTTCAAGTTTTTTGGCTTTTTCTTCTACTTTATTTTTTAGCTCTTCCTTATATTGCTTTAATTTATCTGCAATATTCTTATCAAAGGTAGATAGTATAGATAAAGCAAGTAATGCAGCGTTTTCTGCGTTGTTTATGGCTACTGTTGCAACCGGTATTCCTGCCGGCATTTGAACGATTGATAACAAAGAATCAAGACCATTTAAAGAAGAAGTTTTTACCGGAACGCCAATTACAGGAAGATGTGTTAATGATGCAACCATTCCAGGAAGATGGGCTGCACCACCTGCTCCGGCTATGATTACTTTAATACCTCTTTCTTCTGCTGTTTTTGCATACTGATACATTCTGTCCGGCGTTCTGTGAGCTGATACGATTGTTATCTCATAAGGAACTTCAAATTTATCTAATATAGCAGCTGCTTTTGACATTACAGGTAAATCTGAATCACTTCCCATGATAATTCCTATCATATCTGAACTTCTCCTTTTACTTTGATTAAATCTTTCACTACTTTTGCTTTTTCTATAAGTCTGTTTTTGTCATAATCTATTATTGTAATGTGCCCCATCTTTCTAAGCGGAAATGTTTCTAATTTTCCGTAAATATGAACGTATACACCATCTATCGCGAGAACTTTGTCTAAATTTTCATAAATTGGCTTTCCTTTGTAGCCTTTTTCTCCAAGTAAATTTATCATTACAGCCGGTAAATACTGATTTGTTAAGCCAAGGGGTAGGTTTGTTAATACTCTGACAAGCTGTTCAAACTGACTTGTCTCGCAGGCTTCTATTGTATAGTGTCCTGAGTTATGAACTCTTGGTGCTATTTCGTTTAAAAGTATTTTTCCATCTTTTGTAAGGAATAACTCAACACCAAAAACTCCAACACCTTCCAAAGCTTCAACAGCTGAAATTGATATTTCCTGTGCAAGTTTATAATGTTTTTCATCAATATTTGCCGGCACTAAAAGATATTCAAGCAGATTTCCCTCCGGATTAAATACCATTTCAACAACTGGATAAATCCTAATATCTCCATTAATATTTCTAACTACTATGACAGCAATTTCTTTTTCTATGTCTACTAATGATTCTATATAAGATTCTTCTTTTAACGCTTTATTTAAATCCTCTTCTGATTTGATAACAACTACACCTCTGCCATCATACCCACCTTTTTTTATCTTTTGAACGCACGGAATATGTTTTTTTATTTCTGAAATATCTTTTATTTCTAAAAATTCCGGCTGAGGAATGTTATATTTTTTAAAAAACATTCTTTGCTTGTATTTGTCTTGCAGGATTTCAAGAGTTGTTAGTGATGGATAAATTTTGTCTGTCGGAATTGTTTCTTTTAAAGAATCTATATTTATATGTTCAATTTCGTATGTGATAATGTTTGATATATTGTTTAATTTTGCCAGTTTTTCTTTATCATTTACACTGCCAACTATTTGTTTGCATACAGAAGAAGCTGGAGCTTGTTCGTGTGGGTCAAGGCATACAACGTTTAAGCCAAGTTTTCTACATTCAAAACCAATCATTTTTCCAAGCTGTCCACCGCCAAGAATACCAATAGTAAAATCTGTTGGCACAGTGAGCTTAAAATTTTTTAAATCCATTAACGCCAACGCCTCATTGGTCTTATGATTTTTAATATAATATGATATCATAGGGATAATGTGGGTCTATAATAAAAGAGATTGCTCCAAAAATTAACATTGTCATTCTGAGCAAAGCGAAGAATCTCCTTTTTCCCTCAATTTTTAAAAGAGGAGATCCTTCGGCTTACAGCCTGAGGATAACAAGGAAAGGTAAGCTTGCAAGAATCTTGGAACACTCTTTCAATACACCTCTATCTCCTTCTCAGAAAGATGATTAAGTATTTCATATTTAAAGTTTTCATCATAATTTATATGAAAATCGGAGTGTAAAACAATTTCACAGTATGGTTTTCTACCATTATAAAGAACAACTACAACCTCTTTATCTCCTTTGTTTTTAGTTAAAACATCCTTTATTTTTTCTAATACACCATTGGCCGCTTTTTCTCTTGAAAGTTTTATTTTAATGCCTTTAATCTCTCTTGTTAAGCTTTCTATCGATTCAATATTATTCGCCGTCATTGATATTTTCTCCTGTTCTTCATCTACTTCTAAAACGCCTTCTAAAATGACTATATTGTCATCTTGAAGTAATTCTTTGTTTTCAAGTTTTTCCGGAAATGCTCTTACATCCATCTGTCCGGTCTCGTCAGAAATCTGAAACACTACCATTGTAGCTCCGGATTTTGTTTTTTTGTATTTAATCTCATCTATTACGCCCGCAATTTTAACTTTTGAACCTGACTGGAAAGTTTTATCGCCAAAAGCAGACTCCACAATCTGGCTAATTTTTAATACTTTGCCCTTTAACTCATTTTTATAAGCATTCAATGGATGTCCAGAGAAGTAAAATCCAAGAACTTCTTTTTCTAATCTCAATTTTTCTTTTTCTGTTAATTTAGTTCCACCTTCGTATGTGTGTTTTACGTTTACGACAGGTGTTGTTGCAAGAGCAAAAAGTAAGTTTTGTCCTGCTGATTTGCTATCTCTTGCTTTTTGTCCTGCTGTGATTGCCTTTTCTACGTTTTCAAGCAAGATGCCTCTATCAATCCCTTCAAAATCAAAAGCTCCAGCCTTTATCAAAGATTCTAAAACTTTTTTGTTTGCTACTTTTGTATCAAATCTTTCGCAGAAATCAAAAATATCCACAAATGGACCATTTTTTTGTCTTTCTTCAACTATGGATTTTGCGACCTCTTCTCCAATACCTTTGATTCTTGATAATCCAAATCTGATTTGAGATTTTTCTTCTATGGCAAACTCAGGCATGCTTTTGTTTACATCCGGCGGCAAGATTTTTATGTTAAAGTTTTCCATGTCAAGAAGTAGGTTTAAGAATTTACTGTCGTTGTTTTCAGTTGATAGTTTTACTGAGAAAAATTCTTCAGGATAGTACGTTTTTACCCATGCTGTCCAGTATGTTAGATATGCATAAGCTGTTGAGTGAGATTTGTTGAACGAATAAGAAGCAAACTTTTCTATATCGTCCCAAAGTTTTTCTATTTTTCCTCTATCAAATCCTCTTTCTACTGCTCCATTAATAAATCTGTCTTTCATTTTTGCCATAACTTCAGGGTTTTTCTTACCTATAGCTTTTCTTAATGTATCAGCTTCTGCCATGGTAAACCCTGAAAGTATGTTTGACATAAACATTATCTGCTCTTGGTATACAATCAATCCGTATGTTTCTTTTAGTATATCCTTTACTTCTTCAAATGGGTATTCTATAGGCTTTCTACCATGCTTTCTTTCTATGTATTCGTCTACCATTCCACTCATAAGCGGTCCGGGTCTAAATAGTGCAAGAATAGCTATAATTTCGTCTAAGTTTGATGGCTTTAATCTTACTAACAGGTCTTGCATACCTTTACTTTCTAATTGGAATACACCGGTAGTTCTTCCTGATTGTAAAAGTTTAAAAACATTTTCATCATCAAAAGGTAAACTGTTATAATCAACATCTACTCCATGTCTTTCTTTGATTAATTTTTTCATATAATCAAGTTCTGTTAGAGTTTTTAGACCTAAAAAGTCCATTTTTACAAGTCCAAGCTGTTCTAAGGTTTTCATCTCAAACTGGGTTGCCCTGTTTCCGTCTTTATCTCTGTATACAGGCACGTATTCATCCAGTGGTCCAGGAGCTATAACAATACCGGCTGCATGGATTCCTGTGTGTCTTGCTGAACCTTCTAACTTTCTTGCAAGGTCTAAAAGCTCCCTTACCTTCTCATCAGTTTCATACAGTTTTTTAAAGTCAGGATGGGCTTCTAAGTTTTCATCTATTGTTAGCGTTGAGCCTTGAGTTGGTCCAGGCAGTATCATTTTTGCGATTTTATCTGCTTCTTGATAAGGAAATCCAAGGGTTCTTGCAACATCTCTTATAACCATTTTAGATTTCATAAAGTTAAACGTGATAATCTGGGCTACGCTATCTTCTCCATACTTTTGTTTAACATAATCAATAACTTTCTCTCTTCTTTCCATGCAAAAGTCTACGTCTATATCCGGCATTGAGATTCTATCGGGATTTAAAAATCTTTCAAAAAGTAGTCCGTGTTTAAGAGGGTCTACTTCTGTTATTCCTAAGCAGTATGCAACCAATGAACCGCCAGCTGAACCTCTGCCAGGTCCTACCGGTATTCCGTTTTTCTTTGCATAGTTAATAAAATCTTGAACTATCAAAAAGTATTCTGCAAAACCCATTTGGTTTATAACATTTATCTCATAATCCAATCTTTCTCTGTATTCTTTGAGTTTTTCAGGGGTTAGGTTTTTTATGTTCTCCAATCGTCTTTCCAATCCTTCTCTTGCAAGTTTTTCAAAATACTGGGCAGGGGTCATTCCTTCCGGAGTTTCAAACTTAGGGAATAAGTATCCTCTTGTTTCAGCTGTATCTATCTCTAAATTACATTTCTCTGCAATTTCCACTGTATTTTTTAAATACTCTTCATAGCCTTTAAATTTCTCATACATCTCTTCCGGTCTTGTAAAATGAAGACCTTTAACTCTAAAAGCCTTGCCTTCTGAGTATAATTCTTTTAGTGTTTTCTTCATTTGTAATGCTTTTACTACATCGTGAGCTATATGGTCTTCTGGGTTTAGATAGTGAGAATCGTTGGTTCCCACAACCTTAACACCAAGCTCTTTTGCAAGCTTTATTATTCCTTCGTTAGCTATATTTTGCTCTTCTAAACCATTTACCTGAATTTCAAAATATAAATCATCTCCAAAGATATCCTTTAATCTTTTTGCATATTTTTTAGCTTCTTCGTATTTACCCTGTGCAAGGAGATTTGGAACAAATCCTTTTAAACAAGCTGTTTGACAGATGAGTCCTTCATGATACTTTTCAAGAAGTTCCCAATCTATTCTTGGTTTATAGTAAAATCCTTCAGTGTATGCTATGGAAGATAGTTTCATCAGATTCTTAAATCCTGTTTTATCTTTGGCAAAAAGGATTAAATGATAGTTTTTATCTGTAAGAATATCGTCTGAACCTTCACCTTTTTTCTCAAATCTGTTGTTAGTAAAGTAGCTTTCCATACCTATAAGCGGCTTAACGCCGACTTTTCTCATTTCTTCATAAAACTCGACAGCTCCAAAGATATTTCCATGGTCAGTAAGACCAACTGCTTTATATCCATATTCAACCGCTTTTTTTGCAAGCTCTTTTGGCTTTATCATTCCATCAAGTAGTGAATAATGAGAGTGTAAATGTAAATGAACAAAATCTTTCGCCATTTTGACCACCTTGGCATAATAATTAGGCAAAAATTTTATATCGGTGGTTTATAAAACTTCAAATTTTTAATTTTTGATTATAAATTTAATATATGGTAAAATTAAGCAGATTATATGCTCAAACAAGGAATTACCTTAGGTATTTTTAAAAAGTGCTATTGGACTAGAAGCTTTTAAATTAGAAACAGACTTATAAGAAGTCTTTAAAGAGAGGGCGTAAAGATGTCATTAGCAAGAATAAAAGAGTTTCTTGATGAAGCGGATATGTTGATTGCTCAGCATGCTATTTGCATATCTAATTTAGAAAAGGCTATAGAAAAAGGTGAAAAATTTGAACATAAATCCTGTCATGAATGTAAGTTTGGTTTAGAGTGGGACAGTCATATGGCACCTTTAAAGAATGAGTTTCCTGATGAATTGAGGTCTTTGGTGGAAAAGATAGAAAAGATTCATTGCGAATTTCATGAAATTAGCATGCAAATAGACACAAAAAACCCTCAACCCTCAGATAGGGAAAATCTTGACAGAATGGAAAAACTAAGCACTTTACTGCTTCAAAATCTTTTAGCCTTCAGAAGACTTTTAAATTTGGAATAATTTAATATAGATATGGAGTTTTATTAACTTCTTGGTAGGAATTTTGATATTAAAAATTTTACTACCATCAACGAGCTTTTATTTGACTCATTTAAAGTATGTTATTTGTTAAATAAGAAACAAAGGAGAGAAAATCATGAAAAGAATGGATAAACTAATTCAAGAGTACATTCACGACCCATACTTTACAAAGGAAAAATATCACGACCCATCTGTATGTGAAAGATGTGGCGTCGTTTTTCACGATGGAATTTTTGAATGGATAAATCCACCGCCGGCAAACGCAGAAAAATTTATCTGCCCGGCATGCAGAAGAATTGAGGATAAATACGAAGGTGGAGTAGTTTATTTAAAAATATCTCCTTATTTACAAAAACATAAAGAAGAAATCTTTAATCAAATCAAAAATGTAGAAGAAGAGGAGATGAGATACAGACCATTAGAAAGAATTATCTCTATAGAAGAACAAGATGACGAAATTGTAATTAAAACAACTTATGAGCATCTTGCAAGAAGAATAGGTGAAGCTATCCATAGAGCACATAAAGGAGATTTAAAGCTAAGCTATCCAGAAGGCAAAAAGTATGTGAGAGTTTACTGGCAAAGAGAAGAATGAAACAAGATAGACTTATTTATAAAAAACGTATAAAAGAACTTCCAAAAGATATGCTTCCAAGGGAGAAAGCCCTTAAAGAGGGTTTTTCTTCCCTTTCTGATGAAGAGCTTTTAGCAATATCTCTTGGCAGTGGAACGAAAGGAATAAATGTCATAGGACTTGCACAAAAAATACTCAATGGAAAAAGCTTTAAAGACCTAAAAGATATAACCTTAGATGATTTGAAAAAAATAAAAGGCATTGGTGAGGCAAAAGCTTTACAAATTCTTGCAATCATAGAAATTGCAAAGAGAATGGACGACCATGCTGAAAAAATAAAAATCTCTTCCGTGTCTGATGCTTTTAATTATCTAAAATTTTTATCAAAAGAGACCCAAGAGCATATGGTAGCTCTATATTTAAACAGCTCTAACCATCTAATAGCTCAAGAAGTTATAGCAAAAGGCTCTTTAAACGTAGTTAGAGTGCTGCCAAGAGACATTTTATACTATGCAATAAAGCATAACTGTAATGGAATTATAATAAGCCATAACCATCCGAACAATGACCCAACTCCATCGCAAGAAGATATTGAGTTTACTAAAAAGCTTCAAACCCTTGCCAACGAGCTTGGATTTGATTTACTTGACCATATAATTGTTGGTAAAAAAGATTTTTACAGCTTTGCAAAAGCAGGTTTGATTTAAATGAACGAAATCTTAATCACAATAATAACTATCTCAATAATTTTAACTGGACTTAAATCTTCTAAATCTGATGAAGAAATAGTTAGAACAGAGCCTTTTTATGTCGTAACATACGAAGGTAAAACAAAGAAGGAAGAAGATTATACAGCTGTATATAAAGTGTATGCATTGGGAATAGGAGTTGGTGAAGTTTACTTTATTAAAAAAGACAACAAAATCGAAGCAAGAGGGCAAACTTACCCATCATTAAGATTTTTGTACAATTATGACTTTGTTTATTTAGAACAGAATGATTACAAAGCTCTTTATGAGAAAGAAAAAGAAAAGGAAAAAATATATGAAAACCAAGAAATATATGAAAAAAAACCTTGGCTACCAATAATATCCCAGTTTTTTAAAGGTAGATTAAAAGAAGATGATATTTTAAACATGAAAATTGAAGTCAACGATACACCCCTAAGAATATCAAAGCAAGATACAGCATCAGAATATGTTTACATATTTGAGCCACAAAATAGTAAAACAAAAAGGATTACGATATACATAAATAAAAATGAAGATGTACCGTATCTTATAGAAATTGAAGGAAAGGTAAATATAACGCTAAAAAGGATTAAATGATAGTTGTTAAAGTAAAATTGGGTATGTTCCAAAAATTAGCATCTTCATTCTGTAGCTGACGAAGAATCCCTTACTTTTCTCTTCAAGTCAAAAAACCAAAAAAGAAATCCTTCAGCCTTCGGCCTCAGGATGACAAGGAAAGGCAAATTTACAAAAATTTTGGAACAGCCTAACGTCTATTATTTTCATAAAAAAGTGATCCCTCGGCTTTACAGCCTCGGGATGAATTAATTTATTAGTTTCCTTTTAAAATCTTCTCTACAGTCTCTCCAATTATTGATGGGTTTTTAACCGTTATTGCTCCTGCAGATTCTAAAGCTTTGTATTTTTCTGCTGCTGTTCCCTTTCCACCGGAAATAATAGCTCCAGCATGTCCCATTCTTTTTCCTGGTGGTGCTGTTACGCCGGCTATATATGCAACAACCGGTTTTTTAACATAAGATTTTATGAATTCTGCAGCCTCTTCTTCTGCTGTTCCACCAATTTCACCAATCATAACGATTGCCTCAGTTTCTGGGTCATCTTGGAACCATTTTAAAACATCGGCAAAAACTGTTCCCGGAATTGGGTCTCCACCAATACCTACAGCCGTTGATTGACCAATTCCTCTTGTTGTAAGCTGATATGCAGCTTCGTATGTTAATGTTCCGCTTCTTGAAACTATTCCAACGTTACCTTTTTTAAATATATGACCAGGCATAATTCCGATTTTTGCCTCTTCCGGTGTGATTACGCCCGGACAGTTTGGCCCTATTAAAACTGTGTCTGGATAATATTTTTTGATGTACTGTTTTACCGGCAGCATATCATTAACTGGGATACCTTCTGTAATACAGATTACTGTTTTTATTCCTGCATCTACTGCTTCTAAAATTGCATCTGCTGCAAATGGTGGTGGAACGAAGATTAGTGAACAGTCTGCTCCGGTTTCTTTAACCGCTTCATTTACAGTATCAAATACAGGTATTCCTTCTACATTTTCACCTTTTTTACCGGGAGTAACTCCACCTACAACCTGTGTTCCGTATGCTTTACATTGTATAGCATGAAAGCTTCCTTCTCTTCCGGTTATTCCTTGAACAATTACTTTTGTATTTTTATTTACTAATACGCTCATCTTAAACCTCCTTTACTGTTGTTTATTTGCTGCTTCTACTGCTTTTAATGCACCTTCCCACATTGTGTCAGCAGTAATTAATGGTAATCCTGATTCTTGAAGCATCTTTTTACCAAGCTCTACGTTTGTTCCTTCCATTCTAACGATTACAGGAACGTTTATAGATACTTCTTTTGCAGCAGTGATAATACCTTCTGCAAGTCTATCACATCTTAAAATACCACCAAAAATATTTATAAATATTGCTTTTACGTTAGGGTCTGATAGGATTATTTTAAATGCGTTTGCTATTTGGGTTGCGTTTGCAGAACCACCTACATCTAAGAAGTTTGCAGGTTCTCCACCAGCAAGCTTGATTGTGTCCATAGTTGACATTGCAAGACCTGCACCGTTAACCATACATGCAATGTTTCCATCTAATTTTATGTAGTTTAAGTTGAATTTTTTAGCTTCTACTTCTAACGGCGAAATTTGAGTTGGGTCGTCCATTTCCATAATTTCTGGATGTCTAAACAATCCGTTATCGTCAAACTCTAATTTTGCATCAAGAATAACAATATTTCCATCTTTTGTTAAAACTAATGGGTTTATTTCAACCATTGAAGCATCTAATTCTATATAAATCTTATAAAGAGTTGTAAAAATTGATGCAGCTTTGTTTAATAGATTTTTTGGAAGACCAAGTTTTAAAGCAAGCTCTCTTGCATGATAGCTTCTTAATCCTATGAACGGTTCTATTGTTTGAGTGATGATTGCCTCCGGATTTGTTGCTGCTACTTCTTCTATTTCCATACCACCAGCAGCAGAAACCATGATAATTGGCTTAGATTTACTTCTGTCAAGTGTAATAGCCACATAAAACTCTTTGTCTATTACTGTAGCTTCTTCTATATATAATCTGCTAACCGGTAAACCCTCCGGTCCTGTTTGGAATGTAGCAAGTTTTTTACCAAGTAATTCTGATGCTATTTGCTGAACCTCTTCTATAGATTTCGCAAGTTTAACACCACCGGCTTTTCCTCTACCACCTGCGTGAATTTGGGCTTTCACAACAACAGGCCATGTTCCAAGCTCTTCTGCTGCTTCAACAGCCTCTTTAACATCAAAAGCTGGATAACCTCTTGGTACTGGCAGACCATACTTTCTAAAAATCTCTTTTGCCTGATGTTCATGGACCTTCATCTACGTCAACCTCCTTGTATTGATTTAGTCAAAGTCATATGAGTAGTAAATCTTTACTCCTTTTTCTTCTGCATATCTATCTACTTGTGGCAATGTTTGATAAGTAATCATGATAGGTATAATCTTCTCTGCAAAAAAACTTTTAATCATTTCAATCGTTTTCAAAAATTTATCTACATCCATCTTTTTAAGCTGACTTTTACCTTCACCTATGATTACAACTTGTTTATCTTTCTGTCTTCCTTTTCCAAAAATATTAATTTCAATAAACTTTTCTTTACCTAACTCTAAGTAAGTTCTTATAAGTTTTCCCTCTATATCTATATCAAAGTCTTTTTTCAATAGTTTTGGTAGAGATTTATAAGCTCTATCCTCTAATGTGTATCCAACAGTATGAGCTAACCCACCAACTTCTTTTCTTGTTAGTTTTAAACCTTCTTCAACCTTAATAAGCCTTTCTTCTAATTTCTTTTGATTCTCTGTAAGTTCTTTTACCGATATCGTTAACTGTTCAACTCTCTCAGTGAGCTGATCTAATCTTTCAGTAAGCTTGTCAACCCTTTCAGTGAGCTTATTTAACCTTTCCTCTGTTTGTCTTTGCGCTTCTGCAAGTTGATTAACCCTTTCCGTGAGCTTATTCAACCTTTCTTCTGTCTGTCTTTGAGCCTCTGCAAGCTGTTCAACCCTTTCCGTGAGCTTATTTAATCTTTCCTCTGTTTGTTTTTGTGCTTCTGCAAGTTGATCTACTTCTTCTGTAAGCTTATTTAATTTTTCTTCCGTCTGTTTTTGTGCTTCTGCAAGTTGATTAACCCTTTCTGTTAGCTGGTCTAATCTTTCGGTTAACTGTTCAACTTTCTCAGTGAGTTTATTTAATCTCTCCTCTGTCTGCCTTTGTGTATCAACTAACTGCTGAAGTTTTTCTTCTAACTTTTTTTGATTTTCTGTAAGTTCTTTTACTGATGTTGTTAAATCTCTTACTGATATGGTAAGTTTTTCTACCTCTGTTTTTAACGCTACGAAATCTTCTCTGTTTACAGTTTCACCTAAAAACTTTACAAGCTTTATAATTGCATTTTTTGTTTTTGGGTCTAACTCTTCCAAAACTTCAAGAAAATCTATCGGTATAACTTGCATTCCACCTTTTCCTCAATGATTAGCTAAGGACATTTTTAATTGAATTTAAATCACCAGCTTCCTATACTTCTTTTGACCTTCTTCAAAGACATCTCCACCATATATATCATTAGCAACAATCACAGGAAAATTCTCAAAATATAGCTTTCTGATTGCCTCCGGTCCTAAATCTTCGTATGCTACCATTTCTACCTTTGTAATATGTTTAGATAAAAGTGCTGCCGTTCCACCGTAAGCAGCAAAGTATACTGCTTTATATTTCTTTAAAGCCTCCTTTACTTCCGGACCTCTCCAGCCTTTACCGATAGTTCCTTTTAGTCCAAGCTCAAGAAGTTTTGGAGTGTATTTGTCCATTCTGTAAGCTGTTGTAGGTCCTACCGAACCTATTACTTGACCCGGTTTTGCCGGTGTAGGTCCAACGTAATAAATGACCTGACCTTTTACGTCAAAAGGCAATTTTCCAGTTTTTTCATACTCTTCAAGCATTCTTTTATGTGCTGCATCTCTTGCTGTATAGACCCAACCGTTTATTAAGACTTTATCTCCGGCTCTTAGATTTTCTATAACTTCGTCTGTTAAAGGTGTTGTAATTATTTTAGCTTCTACCATAGTCAAACTCCTATATTTCTATCTCTTTATGTCTTGCTGCATGACATTGGATATTAACAGCAACCGGCAAGGAAGCAATATGACAAGGTGCGATTTCAATTTTTACGTCCACAACCGTTGTTGTTCCACCAAATCCAAGTGGTCCAACCCCAAGCTGGTTTGCAAGCTCTATAAGCTCTTCTTCTAATTTTGCTATTCTTGGGTCCGGATGACGTTCTCCAATATGTCTAAAAAGAGATTTTTTAGCCAATACTGCAGAATAATCAAAAGTTCCGCCTATACCAACTCCTACTGTAAATGGTGGACATGCATTTGGACCTGCATTGGCTATAGATTGAAGAATAAATTTTTTAACCCCTTCCAATCCATCTGCCGGCTTTAACATAGCTTGTTTACTTTGATTTTCAGACCCGCCACCTTTTGCAGCAAATTTGATATTTATTTTATCTCCCGGCACAATATCAAAGTATATTAAAGCCGGAGTATTGTCTCCTGTGTTTTTTCTGTCAAAAATTGGGTCATAAGCTAAGGATGCTCTTAGATAACCTTCTTTTGTAGCTCTTCTAACACCTTCATTTATAGCTTCTCTCAAACTTCCGCCAACAATCTTAACATCCTGACCGACTTCCACAAAAAATACAGGATATCCAGTATCTTGACAATAAGCTACTTGCTCTTTTTCTGATACTTGCGCATTCTTTAAAATTTCATCTAATATTTCTCTTCCAAGTGGAGATTCTTCTTTTTCTTTGGCTATTTTTATTGCTTGAATAAAATCCTCTGGAAGCTTGTATTCACTATCCATTACAAGATTTTTAACTTTATCTATGATTTCATTAACGTGTATTTCTCTCAAAGGTTTCTACCTCCAATATAAGCAAAGCTTATATTAATTTTAACTCTTTTATTCTCTCAATTCCTGATTTTACAGATTTAACTGAAGATTCCCACATTGCTTTTTCTTCTTGGCTTAACTCTACTTTTAGCACTTCCTCCCATCCATGGGCACCAACTTTAACCGGTAAACCAATACAAATATCGTAAGCTTCATAAAATCTTGCATCTTCTCCTTCTAAATAAATAGAACATGGCATAATCTCTTTTTTATCTTTTAAGATTGCTTCTACCATTTCAACGACAGAAGCGCCGGGTGCATGGTAGGCAGAGGTTCCCATTAAGTTAACAATCTCCCCTCCCCCATATTTTGTTCTATCTATAAGCTCTTTCAGTTTTTCTTCTGTAAATAATTTCTTGAGCGGAATCCCTCCAACGTTTGAAACAGAAATTAAAGGAACCATATCGTCTCCATGGCTACCAAGAACAAAGCAGTTTATATTAGATACAGAGACCTTAAGCTCTTGAGATATGAAAGTTTTAAATCTTGCTGTATCAAGAACTCCAGCCATTCCTAAAACTCTATGCTTGCTAAAACCGGTGATTTTTAACGTTGCATAGGTTAAAACGTCAACCGGATTTGAAACTACTATAACAACGGCGTTTGGTGCATACAATGCTATTCTTTCTGCTACTGTTCTTATGATATTAACGTTTGCTGTAAGTAAATCATCTCTACTCATTCCAGGTCTTCTTGGAAATCCGGCTGTTATTACAACTATATCTGAATCTTTCATTGGCTCATAACCTTGACCATCCGGAGTAACATTGTATCCTTTTATATCAACATCAACTCCAAGAGCTGCAGCCATTTGTTTAATATCAAGAGCTTTTCCTTTTACAACTTCAAAAGTTCTGTCTTCTGTTTTCCTAGGTAAATCAAAAAGTTTTATATTTGCTAATTCTTTGATTGCTATTAAATTCGCTACATGCTCCCCAACATTCCCCGCTCCCACGATGGAAACAGTTGGTCTTTTATACTCTCCCATTTTAAAGCCTCCTTGAGCAAAAATTTGTATAATTAGGATATAACGACATTTGAATTTTGTCAATCAAACAGTGTTTGATTTTTTGAAAAGAAAAACAGGAGATTCCTTGCTTCGCTCGGAAAGAAGATATGGATTTTTAGAACAACTTTACCCCCTGAATAAGTTAGAGGTAAAAGGCAGAGATTCTTCTCATGGTTTTAAAATGACGACAAAAGGTCAATTAATTTTTCGATTTAATTAGAATTTTAAAGCACTCTCTTATAGTAGATTATAAAGTTTGTAGACGATGCTCTGCCGTTGTGATTAAATGATTTTTTTATTCTACCCCTGTTTTATATTAAGATAAGTCAAAGCTATCCCAGCCAAAACAAGAATTGGTAAGCCTATGATGATGGTTACCACAATGGATAAAATACTTGCAATAGCTGACTTTTTAAAGTTTTCTTTGAATAAAATTTTACCAAGATAAATCTGCACAAAAATAAGTAGTGTAAACATCAAAATAAGTGAGTAATGAGATAAATATTTTTCAGACAGAAGCTTAAAAGAGCCTGCTATCGTATAGCTTATTAGCACAACTAAAAAGGACAAAAAGAAAGAAGTATTTTTATAGACAGCAAGCTTTGAAGAGTACCAGTAAGAAAAGGTAGCAATCAGTAAAAACGAAAAACCAACTATAAAATTATAAAGCATTTTACACCTCTATTTTGTACCTATCGCTTTCATATGGAAGGTTTTTAAGTCCTGTAAGATTTGGATTTTGTATATTTTTTGATTGAATCAAAATTTTAAACTTTTCTCCCATTCCCTTTGGTAAGATTAAGGTTTTTAATCTGTTTAATCTCTCGTAAGATTTGTAATCTCCTTTTTCTTGCAGCTCTTGAAAAATATCCATCAAGCCAAGACTGATTAAAAAGTGTGCTTGGTCTGTAAAGCCTACAAAATCAAGCTTGGATTTTTTACCATAGTAAACCAGTGCAGAAAAATTAACATGAGATGTTATATCTTGAAGACCAACATTTTGATAAAAGTTTTCATTGTATGTGTGTTTATAATAACAAAGAAGCGTTCCTCTCATTCTGTATGGTTTATAGAGTTCTTTTGATGGATAGCCATAATCTACTGTAAAGACAAAGCCTTTTTCTAATTTATTTCCAATTTCTTGTATTAAATCCTTAGCATACAGATTTATTTCTGTTGTCATTCCTTCCGGAATATCAATGTTTAAATCTTTTAAATACTGCAAAATCTCCCTCTGTAGCTCTTTTAAAACTTCTTTTATGTCATCGCCTTCCAATGTTATATAAACTTCAAATATTTTGCCGTTTATTTTCCTAATTAGATGAACAGGTAATGCATCAAAAAGCTCGTTTGAGTATATGATGCCATTGATATTGTCAATTTCTGTTAAATCTTCATAGAAAGATACATTATCAAAATCTTTTAAAAGCTTTTTCTGATAGTCTCTGTGGTATGGAGATTTTTCAACTGAGATGAATTCTAAAATTTTATACAAATTTGGATAGTTATTTTTTATGTAAGATAAAACATCATAAGCAAGATATCCTTTTCCAGAACCTACTTCAACTATCTGAAATTTTTGATTTTTAAAGTAATTTTCATAAATTTCATTAAACTGTTTTGCAAGAAGATTTCCAAAGGCAGGGTCTAACTCGCTTGATGTATAAAAGTCTCCATGTCCTCCGATTTTTTCTTTTTCTGATGTGTAATATCCAAGATTTGGATAATAAAGAGCCATCTCCATAAAATCTTTAAAGGAGATAGCCCCTTCTTGCTGAATTTTTTGTTTAATTATATTGATTAACTCTTCTTTTCCGGTTAATTGCATCTAAGCTGTTTGGTCTTGGTAGTTAGGACCAAGCCTTGGCATGTTAAAGTCCCAAAGTCTTTCTCTTGTTTTATCGTATTCCGGCCATAATTTTTGGTCTTCTCTCCATGCTGATTTTTCATCAAACTTTTCTTTTCCTCTTCTTGCAACAAAATCATTTGCTATCTGAGTTAGTACATCTTTATCTAAAACCCAGCTTTTTCTTGTGTAAGATGAAAGGTCGTATATATCCGTCATGATGATACAATCGGTCGGGCATGCTTGGGTGCATAAACCGCAGAATGTACATTTAGATAAATCCATGTTAAAAACTGTCATTACTTTTAAACCATAATGTGGATGGTCTTCTGGAACATCAAGTTTTTCCGATTGAATATCAAAAAGCTCCGGTACTGGACAAGCTGCCTGACAAAACTTACAAGCAATACATCTCGTTTCTCCCGGTTCTGGTGGCTTAATCTTCAATCTTTTAACCCAGCTATCAAACTCAGGATTTTCTGTTCCATCCACTGTTCTAAGTCCGTGAATTCCTCTAAATCTTATCGGTGGAGTAACAACTTCGTAAGGAAAGTCAACAGTTATTACCTTTTTCCAAAGATGCTTTATTGTAGTTTTTAATCCTTTTATAAAATCTAAGAAAAATATTTTTTCTACAAGTGTTTGCGGTTTTGCTCCTACTTTTTTAATTCCCATGTTTAAAACCTCCTATCTATCCGTTTCTCCAACGACTGGGTCTATAGTTGAAAGTAAAGTAATTGCGTCTGCAATCGGTCTTCCAATGATAGCTTTTGTAAATACTTGTAGATTATAAAATGCTCCAGACCTAATTCTCATTCTGTGAGCTTTTAATCCATCTTTTTTATTGTAGATATAAAATCCAAGCTCACCTCTTGGGTTATCTGATGATGCGTAAGTTTCACCAGCCGGAAGTTTCATTCCTCTACCATCTATTGTTACTTTTAGCTTCTTCTCATCCGGTGTTTGGAAGAAGTAAGGGTCATTTTTAGACATTTTTCTAAGTTTAGCTATACATTGCTGTATTATTCTTATGCTTTGTCTCATCTCTTCCATTCTTACTAAGTATCTATCGTAAGAATCACCTTTTTCTCCAACGGGAATATCAAACTCAACTTCTCCATAGGCATCATACTTATCTATTTTTCTAACATCATAAGGGACGCCAGAACCTCTTGCTACCGCTCCAGTTAAACCATACTGATACACATCCTCTTCTGTAATAACACATACATCTTTATTTCTGGATAGCCAAATTCTGTTTCTTGTTAAGAGTGTTTCGTAATCATTAATTCTTTGCGGAAGGTCTTTTATAAGATGCTCGATAGCATCTAAAGCTCCATATGGTAAATCTGCAAACACTCCACCAATTCTAAAGTAATTTATTGTAAACCTTGCTCCAGTAATTCCTTCTATAATATCCATTATTTTTTCTCTTTCTCTGAATGTATATAAGAACATTGTCAAAGCACCAAGGTCAAGGGCATAAGTTCCAAGCCAGAGAAGATGGCTATTGATTCTTGAAAGTTCTGCCATCATAGTTCTAATCCATTTTGCCTTTTCTGGCACTTCTATCCCAAGCATTTTTTCTGCTGCTAAAACATAAGCATGGTTTTCATTTATTGCTGCGATATAGTCCATTCTGTCTGTGTAAGGTATAAACTGCTGCCAGTTGACATTTTCGCCAAGCTTTTCAACACCTCTATGAAGCTGACCGATAATAATATCACATTGTTTTACATATTCACCATCTAAGTCAAATAAAAACCAAATTGTACCGTGTGTTCCAGGGTGAAGCGGTCCCCAGTTTAACACTATTTGAGATGTTTTTGCCGGCATTCTTTTTTTCTGTGTTATTTCTAAATCTTCCATTGTTGGAAGAGCTGTATGCATTCTATCGTAATTAAATAAACCTTCTAAATTTTCCCCTCTTAAAGATTCATTTAGAGATGGTAGCTCAGTATCTTTTATACCTTCAAGCGGAAAGTCTTTTCTAAGTGGATGGTATGGATAGGTCTCCCAAAGTAGCATTCTGACTAAATTTTCATGACCTTCAAACTTTATACCAAACATATCCCAAGCTTCTCTTTCAGCCCATTTTGCACCTTTCCAAAGGTTTGTAAGGGTTGGAAGTGTTTCGTTTTCCGCCCATGTTTTGACGATTATTCTTTCTTGATTTTTTGGAGAAAATAGAATAACTACTCCTTGAAATCTTGGATCTTCTTTTTCTCCATGGTCTATTATAGTAAGGTCTATAAACATTTTGAATTGATATTCCGGGTCTTCTTTTAAGAATGTTAGAAATTCTATGAATTTATCTTTTGGCACTTCTACAGATACAACACCTTTTCCCTCTGAAACCTTTGGATATCCAAATCTTTCTTCCAACTTTTTAGCTTTTTCTAAGCTTATCCATGCCATACCTTTCTGCCTCTCAAAAAATTTTTAAAACAGTGTTATAAAATCTTAACCTTTTTTTTGAAAATTATCAAGTATTTGTATAAGTCATACCGATTTGGGAAGGTTTCTATTTACATGAATTTATGATATCACAAAAGTGCTCCACAGTTAATTTTTTGTTTAAGAAGTGTTCTAAAATTCTTTTAAGCTTACCTTTCTGTCATTATGAGCAAAGAGAATGATTTTCGTTCTTTCTAACTCTCACTTATTAACTATCATGGCAGTTTATATTCTTACCATGTTTAAAAAAGGAGAACCTTTGGACTTACATCATTAGGAAAATGACAGGAAAAGCTGGCTGATAAATATCAAAAAAAGAGAACTCTATTTAACATTCTGCAGCCGGCGAAGAATCTCATTTTTTGATCCTTCGGCTTACAGCCTCAGGATAACACGGAAAGGTAAGCTTATAAAAATTTTGAAACACCCGCCAACATATATAAAAACATTAATCTTTTTTAAAATTCATTATTTCGATGGTTTTTAGATTTTAATTCAATGCTTAGCTTATTTAAAAGTGAGGCATAATACTTTAATCACATTCCAATTATCTTTATAATAACACGCTTTGGTCTTTGGCCATCATATTCTACATAAAAAACCTCTTGCCATGGACCAAGGTCTAATTTGCCATTTGTGATGGGAAGTACTACCTGCAGATGAGTTAAGAGATTTTTTAGATGTGCATCTGCGTTATCTTCACCTGTTAAATGGTGCTTATAATCCTTTTTGAACGGTGCTAAGTTATCAAGCCAATTCCAAATATCCTCATGAAGCCCTTCTTCATCATCTTGAACAATTACGGAAGCAGTCAGATGCATTGCAGATACAAGACAAAGCCCTTCTTTAACCTCAGATTCTTTAACTGCTTTTTCTACCTCTTCAGTAATTCTTATTATTTCACGCCTGTTTTTTGTATTAAAAGTCAAATACTTAGTATAGCTTTTCATAAGCTTTATACCCCAATAGCCTTTTTCATAACTTCTATTGGTGCCGGTTTGCCAGTCCAAATTTCAAAAGATTTTGCCCCTTGGTAAATTAACATAGGATATCCATTTTGATATTTAGCATTTTTTTCTTTTGCTTTTTGTAACAGTTTAGTATCTTTATAGATAATATCTACGACTGTATGGCTTGAATTAATAAGATCATAATCAAAAATTTCTGGGTCATCTTCATTTAGACCCACGGAAGTTGTATTTACTATAAGTTCAACCTCGTTTAAAATACGGTTTATCTCCTCTAAACTGATTGGCTTTATAATCATTTTAACAATCCTATAAAAGTTAGAAAAATCTTCTATCAAATTCTCTGCTCGTTGGATGTTTCGGTTGGCTAAATAAATTTTCCCGGCTCCTTGGTTTAACAGTCCATAGATAATTGCCCTTGAAGAACCACCTGCACCAATGACTAAAACTCGTTTACCGGCTATATCCGGCATAATTTCTTTTAAACCTTCAATAAATCCATGCCAATCTGTATTGTACCCAATAAGATATCCATCAATATTTTTGATCGTGTTGACAGCTTTGATTACTTTGACTTCTTCTGAGATTTCATTAAGATATGGAATTACATTTTCTTTGTGTGGAATTGTGACATTGACGCCTTTGATATCCAAAACTCTTAAAGATTCTACCGCTTTTTCTATATCTTCAGGTTTTACCTGAAATGGTACGTATACAGCATTTATACCAAGATGTTGGAATGCTGCTGTTTGAAACGTAGGAGACTTTGAATGTTTTACAGGATAACCAAATATTCCATAGACTAAGGTATTTCCGTCTAAAGTCATGTTATTTGATATTTTTCTTCTCCAATGTTTACAGCCTTAACCCATGGAAGAGATTCTTTTATAGTATAAATTACCAAATCTTTCATTGTCATATCAGCAACCGGGCATGTTTGACATGTGCCGTATAATTTTAAAAACACTTCGTCGTTTTCAACTTTAACAAGCTCAATATTGCCGGCATCTGCAAGTAAAGCAGGTCTTACTTTGTCTAAAATCTCTCTGACCTCTTGTTCTTTGTCAAAAGCCACCATCTTACTACCTCTTAATGTTTGTTTACTATTTTATAAAAATCTTGTATGATTTTTTCTCTTTCTTCTTCAGGCACGTTTAAAAGTTTTAACGCCCCAATTAAGCTCAACTTCTTAAAAAGTATTGTATCTAATCTTTCTTCATAAAAATATTTTAAATACGGTTTGTACCTTTCTTCAAGCTTAGGAAATTCTTTAAAAATGTCTGAAATTTTACTTTCTATTGTCAACCTCATTACACCTTCCTGATATAAAAGTGTAATATTCCGTCTTCTTCTTTGTACCCTAAGAATTCATTTCCAGTGGTTTGACACCAAGCCGGTACATCTTGGATAGCTCCTTCATCGTCTGCTAAAAGCTCTATAATCTGACCTTTTTCTGCTTTTTTTGCTACTTTGGCAAGTTCTGTTATAGGGATTGGACAGTAAGTCCCTGTTGCATCATGGACTATGTCTGCTTTTATTTCCATTTAAGCTAACCCTCCATTGATTGATTGTTTCATCATCAAAAGGAAATCCAGTCAAAATTTCCTCTCTATCCATGAAAGAATATTTTACATCAATTTTACCGTCAATTGTCTTTGAATATCTTGCAATTATATTGGCAATTATTTGTTTATCATCCTCATCTAAGATTTCGCCGTTTATGGTTTTTGCAATTGCCACCGGACCTTTTCCAAGTGGTTCAAAAAAATGATAGCTTTTCTTAAATCCTAATAAGAAATTGTTTTCTCCTTCATTTCTTGATACGATTAACTTAGTTCCTGAGTCTAATCTGAAATGTCTTCCTACTGTGAATAAAACTAAATCCTCTTGTGTAATTTTCCCTTCAACTGCCATTGTCTCCTTGTATTTATATGCATAGTTTTCATCAGTAAGATAACAGCATCCGCCAGCCGGTGATTCATACTCATCTATTCCAAGCTCTTTTGCAAGCTCTATTTGTCTTTTTCTGCTTCTTCCGACGATGCCTTCTAACTTTTCTCTATCTACCCATCCGTTTATTTCTGGAATTGTTGGGGGAAGCTTTTTAGCTGATAATGGTCTAAGAATAAGACCCTCTAAACCTGCTTCTTTTTCTATGATTTTTAAAGGAATAGATTTTTGACTTTTTGGTCTTTGTCCAAGAACTTCACCTGAAATTACAAAATCTGCCCCTACTTCTTGCATAATTTCTTTTGCTTTTTTAAACATATAGATTCTACAATCTATGCATGGATTGATATTTGCCCCATATCCATATTTTGGATTTAGGATAACATCCATATAACCATCTGATATGTCCACTATTTCTAAAGGAAATCCATATTTTGCAGCATATTTTAAGGCAGGATTCATATAGTGGGAGCCGTCTTCTTTTTTCTCGCCTCTCCTTCTTTTGGTTTCTGTTATACAGAATCCTGTGTAGAAGTGAAGTGCTAAAACATCAATACCTTGGTTTTGAACGAGCTTGATAGCAAGGGTACTATCAAGCCCACCGGAATATAACGCTACCGCCTTTCTTTTCATTATCCTATATGCTCTAAGGATACTGTTTCTTCTTCGTGGTCTTCTTCTATACAGTCAGGTATTTTGCTTGCCTCTTCTACTCTACCTTGTTTTAAAAGATAGTCTTTAATGGCTACATGAAGAGTTTCTAATCCTAAGTTTGTGCAGTGAATTTTTTGTGGTGGTAGTCCGCCAAGCTCTTCAAAAATTTCTTTATAAGTTAAGTTTAAAGCATAATCAATAGGCTTTCCTTTTACCATTTCTGTTAAAACGGAAGATACCGCTATCGCTGAACCACAACCAAATGTTTTAAACTTAACATCTGTAATCGTGTCTGTCTCTTTATCTACTTTTATAGTAAAGAGCATAGCGTCACCACAAGATGGATTACCACATTGTCCTATTCCATCCGGATTTGGAATCTCTCCCAAGTTTCTTGGATTCATAAAGTGATCCATTACTTTTTCTGTATATTCAAACATGTTTAAAACCTCCTGATAGATTTTAAATTAAAATAAGCTTTTACTACTCTTATTCCAATGATATTAATCACGTAAATCGTAAGGGTGTTCCATATTTTAACTAAGTTTAAAAATTAATTAACACTTTTGATCGTCATTCTGAGCGAAGCGAAGAATCTCTCACTTTTACCCAATTTCTCATACAAGGTATGTTTACATATAATTTCTACAACCAACAAAAATTTTAGAATGCTCTCCGTAAAACGTAAAAAGTGATGAATAAATAAAACTACTCATTTTCTTACTTAAACTTTGATGCTTTTTTTGTAAACTCTTCCCAGTTTTCTGGGCTAAACGGAGATATCTCTCTAAGTCTTGCAACTACTTTTGGAAATTCTTCAATAATATAATCTATATCCTCTTCTGTGTTGTCTCTTCCAAGGGAGAAAACGATAGAACCGTTTGATGCTTCCTTTTCTACTCCTATTGCTGCTAAAACGTGAGACTGTTTTAACGCATAAGATACACAAGCAGACCCCGAAGCTGTGTATGTCTTTTTAATATTTAACATTAAAAGCATTGCTTCACCTTCAATATACATCACGATCAATGAAAGATGGTTAGGAAGTCTTTTTTCTGGATGGCCTGTAAACCTTATGTAAGGTATTCTTTCTTCAATACCTTTTTTAAGTTTGTCTCTTAAGTATCTTAATCTGTTTACTCTGTCATCCATTTCTTTTATTGCAAGTTCAGCTGCCGCACCCATTCCTACAATTCCAGGCACGTTTTCTGTTCCTGCTCTTCTTCCACCTTCTTGTATTCCACCTTCTATAAGCGGTTTTAATCTAATTCCTTTTTTAACATACAATCCACCTACACCTTTTGGAGCATAGAAGTAATGACCTGTAAATGAAGCCATATCAAGACCCCATCCTTCAACATCAACAGGCATATGACCAACTGCAGCAGCTATATCTGAATGGAAAACTACTCTCGGATTTTTTTCTTTCACTGCAGCAACCAATGCTGGCATATCTTGAAGGGTTCCAATTTCTCTGTTTGCAAATCCAACAGATACAAGAATAGTATCTTCTCTAACAGCAGCGGCTAATTTTTCTGGGTCTATGATTCCATACTCGTCAGGCTGAACTTCTGTAATTTCAAATCCTTCTTTTTCAAGTGTTTTACAAGAGTGCAAAATAGAATGATGCTCTATTGCAGAAACAACAATATGTTTTCCTCTTCTTCCTGGTGCTTTTGCATATCCTTTTATTGCAAGGTTATTAGCCTCTATAGCCCCTGAAGTAAAAACTATATCTTCTGGATTTGATACATTTAAAAGCTGTGCTACTTGCTCCCTTGCTCTGTTTATAGCTTTTTTTGCTTCTATTCCCATTTCATGGAGAGATGTGGGATTACCAAACTTTTCTTTAAAATAAGGCATCATTGCTTCTATGGCTTCATCGCAAACTGGCGTAGTTGCCAAATGGTCTACATATATTCTTCTGTTCATAATTAATACCTCCTATTTATTAAGCTTTTCTACAACTTTTTTGGCGATGTTTATAAACTCTTGTGCTGATTGTGAATCCTCCTTAGCAAATACTATTGGTATTCCTAAGTCTGAAAACTCTGCTACCTTTGGCTCTATTGGTATCTTTCCAAGCAGTTCCACACCGTAATTCTTTAACAATTCTCCCGTTTTGCTTTTTCCAAATATTTCATAAGCTTTACCACTGTCTGGACATACAAAATAGCTCATATTTTCTACTACACCAATTAATGGAATTTGGACTTCTTTAAACATTTGTATACCTTTTTTAACGTCAATCAATGCTACGTCTTGAGGTGTAGTTACGATAATAGCTCCATCTACTTCTGCTGTTTGTCCTATGGTTATTTGAACATCTCCTGTTCCTGGTGGTAGGTCTATAACTAAGTAATCAAGCCCTTCTTCTCCCCAATCAATATCAAATAAAAACTGTGTTAGAGCTTTAAATAATACTGGACCTCTCCAAATTACAGGCGTATCTTCTGACGGCAATAAAAATCCGATAGACATAACTTTTACGCCGTGAGCTTCCGGTGCAATAATTTTATCCCCTTGTGGAGTTTGTCTTGCCATAACTTTTTTATCTTTGGCTCCAAACATAGTTGGACCGCTTGGACCATACATATCAGCATCTAAATAACCTACGTTATAACCAAGTTTTTTTAATGCAGATGCTAAATTTACTGCAACCGTTGACTTTCCAACGCCACCTTTTCCGGAGGCTACCAGTATAACCTTATCAACATTTGGAATTCTTCTTCTTGTTTCAAAAGGATTTGCTTGCGGTGGAGGAGGAGGTGGTTGCTGTTGTTGTCTTTGAGGTGGTTGGTCTGAAAACTCAACGTTAACATTTTTTGCACCAATAGACCTTAATGCTTTTTCTACCTTTTCTCTTAAAAATTGATGGTATCTTTCACTTGGAAAGAAAATAACTAAATATACATCATCTCCATCTATTCTTAAATCCTTTAACAAATCAGCTAAAGAAAAACTAACACCAATTTCTTCTAAAGTAGTTTTTTTAAGTACGTCCATTACTCCTTGTAGAGCCATAAGCAACCTCCGTTTTTATTATGATATAATATTCGAATAAATAAAGTTATTATACTATGATAGTAATCACTTTGAGCATCTAAATATCTTGTGAGAGTGTTCCAAAATTTTTGTAAATTTACCTTTCCTTGTTATCCTGAGGCCGAAAACCGAAGGATCTCTTTTTTGATTTTTTGACCTGGAAAGAAAAACAGGAAATTCTTCGCCGGCTGCAGAATGACAGTGTGGATTTTTGGAACACCCTTTACATCAACTTGAGAATAATCAAAATTGAACTTATAATTATTTTAAAAACTCACAGAGGTTAAAGTTTGAGTGAAAAGAAAATAGTTATCGTAGAATCGCCAAAAAAAGCAAGAGAGATATCACACTTTTTAGGAAAAGATTTTATTGTAAAAGCAACGGTAGGACACTTTAAAGACCTTCCAGAAGATGAAATGGGAGTTGACCTAAACACGTATGAGCCAAAATTTGTAATAAAATCTCAAAACCATAAAAAAATCTTATCAGAAATAAAAAAATTAGCAGAAAAATCGGAAGTAATCATAGCAACTGACCCGGATAGAGAAGGATACGCTATAGGATATTTTATGTATGAAGAATTAAAGAAAAAAGCAAAGGAAGTAAAAAGAGCTGAATTTCATGAAATAACCAAAGAGCATATTAAAGAAAAGATAGAAAAAGCTATTCCCTTTGAAAAAACAAACTTTGGATTGTTTAATGCGTTTCTCGGAAGAAGGGTTGGAGATAGAATTGTTGGTTATATACTATCACCAATAGCATCAAGAGAGATAGGTGGAAGATTCAGCGTCGGTAGAGTTCAGTCTCCGGCTGTAAGATTGATAGTAGAAAGAGAGATAGAAATTCAAAATTTCAAACCAACGCCTTACTACGTGTTGTCTGCTGTTTTATCCAAATCTACTGCTAAATTTACAGCCACCTACGAAAATCCAAAAATAGAAAACAAAGAAGAAGCAGAAAAAATCTATGAAGATATAAAAGATGAAAAAACAGCTACTATAAAAAAAGTAGAAAAAAAGCAAGTAAAACAATCTCCAAAACCACCATTTACAACTTCTACACTCCAGCAGTCGGCAAGTACAGTTTATAGATTCCCGCCAGAAAAAACGATGATGTTAGCCCAAGACCTTTTTGAAAGCGGGCTTATCACATACCACAGAACAGACAGCGTAAGAATAAGCGAAAAGGCTATAGATGGAATTAGAAATCTAATAAACAAAGAGTTTGGTAAAGATTATCTGCCGGAAAAAATAAGAGTTTACAAATCAAAAAATACACAAGCAGATGCCCATGAAGCTATAAGAATCACTCATTTTGTAAACTTAGAAGGACAAAAAAAGCTCATTCAAGAGAAAGGCTTATCAGAAGACCATTTCAAACTATTAAAGCTTATTTATGAAAGAACAGTGGCATCTCAGATGGCTGATGCAATCTTTGAAAGAACAAATGTAACTGTTGATATAAAAGGCTATACATTTAAAGCCAGCGGCTCAATCTTAAAGTTTAAAGGTTATAAGGCTGTTTATGATTTAGAAGAAGAACAAGAAGAAACCCAAAATTTACCAGATTTAAAAAATAAAGATGTTTTAAACATTGAAAAAATGGATTTAGAAGAAAAATTTACAAAACCACCGGCAAGATACACAGAAGGCGGGCTTGTCAAAAAATTGGAAGAGCTTGGTATAGGCAGACCCTCAACCTATGCAACGATAATAAAAACTATAAAAGAAAGAGGTTATGTAGTTAAGGAAAATGGAAGTTTAAGACCAACAGAAAACGCTTTTCATCTGATTGAATATTTAAACAATCGCTACAATTGGGTGATAGACTACTCTTTTACAAAGAAAATGGAAGATTTTCTTGATAAAGTAGAAGAAAATAAAAAAGATTGGAAAGAGTTTGTAAGACAGCTTCATGAAAAATCAGCTACAAAACAAAATGTGAAAATATCAAAGAAAATGCTTGATTATGCAAAAGATTTAGCAGAAAAACATGGTAAAAGCATAGAAGAGATAAAAGATGACCCAGAAAAACTAAAAGAGTTTATCGATGCTCATGCTGAAAAAAATCCATCTCAAAAACAAATAGAATACGCAAAAAGTTTGGCTGAAAAAACAGGGTTGAAATTAACAGATAAAGAGCTTTCAGATAGAAAATTGCTTACAAAATGGATAGATAAAGCGAAAAAAGAAATGATGAAAAATTACCAGTTGTCAGAAAAACAAAAAAATGTTTTAATAAAGTATGGCAGAGAAGATTTGATTGACAATCCGGCTCAAGCTTTAAAGTTTATAAAAAGTAAGCTTTCAAGATATAAAAAATAAAAAGGGTCGGGATTGCTCCCGACCAGGTATGGAGGGGGGGGGAGGGGGATGCGAACCGAGTAATAATAATATATTAACATTCGAATATATTTAAAATGACTAAAATCATATCTTAAAGAGGTGAAAAATGACAAATCAAATAGGAAAAGAGTTAATTGAAAAGGTGGCAAAATTATCAAACTTGAAATTAAAAGAAGAAGAGATAGAACTATTTTCAAATCAATTTAAAGATATTTTAAGCTTTATAGATAAGCTAAATGAGGTTGATGTAAAAGATACATTGCCGTTTTACGAACTTCAAATTGAAGAAAAATCAGAAAGGGAAGATATTCCTACAGGCTCAATAACAAACGAAGAAGCATTAAAAAACGCACCACAAGCAAAAGGTGGATTTTTTGTTGTTCCAAGGGTTGTTGGCGAAGAATAAAATTATAACCTTGTATTGTTATTCAGCATCAATGGTATAAATTATATTTGGCAGAAATACCTTGGATGGGAAATTAGTGATTTTTATAGAATTTAAAAAGGAGATTCTTCGGACTAAAGTCCTCAGGATGACAGAGAAAGCGAAAGTATGTTAAAGATTGCCTTATTTGTCATTCTGAGTGAAGCGAAGAATCCCATGCTTTTATTGAATTTTTCATACAACGTATGAATGATTTTATAAGTTTATATTTTAGGAGGCATCAATGGCTGTAGAAGAAAATTTAGAAGCAAAGAAGAAGGCTCTTGAAAGTGCTATTCTTCAAATAGAGAAAAGGTACGGAAAAGGCACACTTATGACATTGTCTTCTGAGGGCATAAAATCTGTAGAAGTTATTCCAACAGGTTCTTTATCCTTAGATATAGCAACAGGGATTGGTGGAGTGCCAAAAGGCAGAGTGATTGAAATATACGGTCCAGAATCTTCAGGAAAAACAACCTTAACGCTACATATAATTGCAGAAGCACAAAAAAAGGGTGGAAGAGCGGTATTTATTGATGCAGAGCATGCTTTTGACCCCAAATATGCAAAAGCTATAGGCGTAAATCTTGATGAGCTAATAATTTCTCAACCAGACTATGGCGAACAAGCTATAGAAATAGCAGAGACATTAGTAAGAAGTAATGCTGTAGATGTAATAGTTATAGATTCTGTGGCTGCATTGGTTCCTAAAGCGGAAATAGAAGGAGATATCGAAGATTCTAACGTAGGTCTTCATGCAAGACTTATGTCTAAAGCCATGAGAGTACTAAAAGGAGCTGTAAACAAAAGTAATACTGCCCTTATTCTTATAAACCAAATCAGAGAAAAAGTCGGTGTTATGTTTGGAAATCCAGAAACTACAACAGGTGGTAGAGCTATCAAATTCTTTGCAGATATGAGAATGGAAGTTAGAAAAAGTGATATAAAAACCGATGGTGAAAAAGTTGGCAGCAGAGTAAAGGTTAAAATTGTTAAAAATAAATTGGCACCCCCATTTAAAGAAGCAGAGTTTGATGTTATATACGGAGAGGGTATTTCAAAAGAAGGAGAAATTCTTGACTTAGGTGAAGAACTCGGTATAATTAAAAAAAGTGGAGCTTGGTATTCTTATAAGGATGAAAATGGCGAAGAAATAAAACTTGGTCAAGGTAAAGAAAAGGCAAGAGAATTCTTAAAACAAAATAAAGAATTAACCGAAAAGTTAGAACAACTAATTAAGGAGAGAACGTTAAATGGAGCTTGATGAAATTCTTACTAAAGCTGTAAAGTTAGGTGCATCAGACATACATTTAAAAGTTGGAAGTGTGCCAAAAGCAAGGATAAAAACAGTTGTAAGACCTATTGAGGGTTTTGATATAATAAAACCTGAAGATATGGTGAAGTTTATCTCCAAAATACTAGCAGGATCTGAAAGTAAAAAAAACGAGTTAATAAAAAATGGCGAAACAGACCTGTCTTACTCTATCCAATCCTTAAGCAGGTTTAGAGTTAACATTTTTAAGCAAAGAGGAACATATGCTATCGTTTTGAGAGTTATAAAAACAGAGCCACCAAAGTTTGAAAACCTTATACTGCCAGAAGTGATAAAAAAAATAGCCGAAGAACCGATAGGATTGGTGCTTGTTACTGGTCCAACAGGTTCAGGTAAATCTACTACCTTAGCAGCCATGATAGATTATAGAAATGAAAACTTTGAAGAAACAATTATTACAATAGAAGATCCTATAGAATATGTCTTTAAAGATAAAAAAGCTTACATAGTTCAAAGAGAAGTTGGTATGGATACCCAAAGCTTTAACAGCGGCTTAAGAGCTGCATTGCGTGAGGACCCGGATGTTATTATGATTGGTGAGATGAGAGATTTAGAAACAATCCAAACCGCTTTAAGAGCTGCAGAAACGGGACACTTTGTTTTATCCACATTACACACTCAAGATGCAAAAGACACAATTAGCAGGATAATAAACATGTTCCCCGGAGAAGAACAGAATCATATAAGGATACTTTTAGCTGCCGTGTTGAAAGCTGTTATATCTCAAAGATTGATACCAAGAAAGGACGGTAAAGGAGTTGTTCCGGCAGTTGAGGTATTAATCAATACTGGAGCAATAACAGAATGTATTATAAATCCAGATAAATTCCTTTTGATAAATGATTACATGGAAAAAGGGAAAAAAATATATGGAACGCAAACCTTCGACCAATCTGTTATAGAGCTTTACAATAAAGGATTTATCTCTTATGAAGATGCACTTATGTACGCTTCAAACCCATCGGACGTTGAATTAAAGTTAAAAGGTATCGGCGGAGAAGACGACGAAGGTGGATTCACGTATTAAATCTTACGCTTTAAAACTATTATCGAGAAGAGATTACTTTGAAGAGGAGTTAAAACAAAAATTATTAAAAAAAGGTTTTGATAAAGAAAAAATTGAAGAAGTTTTAGCGTATCTAAAACAACAAAATCTTTTAAATGATGAAAAATTAAAAGAAAGACTTAAAGAGAAAAGCATCAACAAAGGTAAAAGCTCTTTAAAAATAAAACAGAAAATCTATCAGAAAACAGGGGAATTTATAGAAATTTCTGAAGACGAAGAGTTAGAATCAGCCATAAATCTTCTTAAAAGGTCATTTAAAAAAGAAAAGACTTTTGAAAATGTGGTAAAATTTCTAAAGAACAGAGGATTTAGATACTCTGTAATTTCTAAGGCTACCAACAAATTCCTTAACGAGGAGTTATGATTTTAAGATTAACAGACCTTCCTGTAAAAGAAAAAACAGTATGCACTATTGGGAACTTTGATGGCGTCCATAAAGGACACAAAGAAATCCTTGACAAGCTAAAAAAGATTGCATTAGAAAAAAATCTTAAAACAGTTGTAATAACATTTTATCCCCATCCAAGAAAAATTTTAAACCCCCAGCAATATAAATGCTCTATTGTAAATCTTGAAACAAAGGTTCAACTTTTAAAAGAAGCAAAAATTGATTATATCTTGGTTGTAGATTTTGATAAAAACTTTTATGAAAAACAACCGGAAGATTTTTTAAATTTTTTAAAAGAAAAAATAAATTGTAAATATTTGGTTGTTGGTAAAGATTGGAGGTTTGGATACAAAAGGTCCGGAGATATAAACCTTGCAAAATCCTTAGAAGAAAAATTAGATTATAAAGTCGTCATTATAGAAGATATTACACAGGAGAATAAAAGAATAAGTAGCAGTGATATAAGAGATTTTTTAAAAAATGGAAATCTTGAAAGAGCTGCCCAACTTCTTGGAAGAGATTATTATCTTATTGACAAAGTTGTGGAGGGAGACAAAAAAGGTAGAGAGCTTGGATTTCCAACGATAAACCTTAAGCCGGAAGATGACCTTTGTCTTAAAAAAGGTGTCTATGCCGGATTTATATGCTATGAAAATGTATGTCAAAAAGCAGTTATAAACTATGGAAACAGACCAACGGTTGATGGAACAAAAACATTTATGGAAGCACATATTATTGAAGATTTAAAAATACATCCAAAAACAAACGATTATGTAAAATTGATTTTTAAAACATATTTAAGAGAAGAGAAAAAATTTAACTCTATAGATGAGCTTAAAAATCAGATAAAATTAGATATACAAAAAGCTTTAGAGGTTTTGAATGAAATATAGATTCTTGATACCCTGTCCTGACTTTTTAATCTCAAAACTAAATATTATTTTAGTACTATCCTTGACTCTTTTCTTTTGTTCTTATGCAGAAGTAAAAGTTCCTGAGGTAGTTTTTCCGTTAGAAATAACGACAAAAATTACAGAAGAAAAACCTTATTTAGAACCACCCAATACTCTTGAATTAAAAACTTTAAACGAAGAATTAAATATTACACAATACATAAAACCAAAAAAACCGACAGACGTAAAACTTCCAGTCCTTACCATAGAAAAACCTACAGCTTACTTAGGAATCCCTCCATCAAATGCACTGTTATCTGATGCGATAGATTACTACATCAAAGGAGATTTATTATTTGCTGAAAGTAGTCTTGAAAAATTTATAGAAAAATATAAAGACCATAAAAACCTGTTTTATGCTTATTATCTACTTGGAGTTGTTAAATACAATCTTGGAAAATACTTAGAGGCAGAAAGTAATCTATCAAAAAGCTGTGATACATTAAAAACAAAAGAGGCATGCCTATCTTCAGCTATCGTTAATATAATGCTTGACAATCAAGAAAAAGCCAAATCTTTATTATCACAATTAGACAAAGATATAGATGTTAGCTTTTATAATCAAGTGATAAATCTACTATCAGGCAGTAAAGCTGATTTTAACAATATAAAATGCGATAATTTAGACATTGGAAGCATAGAGTACTGTCAATACATTCAAAAATATTATAATTTTTCAGTAGGAAACTTTTTAAAGGCTTTAAAAACAAAATACACAGGTAAAAATAAACAACTAATGTATGATTCTATCTTAATGGATGGATTTTCTTATTATTACACAGATGATTATCAAAATGCTTTGGAAAAATTTAACTTTATTCTCAAAGAAAACACAAATGGATACGTTTATAATCTTGCTTTATACGGTAAAGCTTTAATAGATTCAAACAATATTGATGACTACGCAGGCGTTTTACAATCAAGAGATGAGCTTTTAGCACATTATCTTTACATAAAACTTGCAAATGATAAGTTTAAAAAAGGAGATTATTTAGATGCATTTATATACTTCCAAAATGCCATAAAGCTTACAGACAAAAATAAAACATACTTAAAGCTTGCCATTGCAACATCTTTATACAATCTTAAGAACTACGACTACGCATTAAAACTATTTTCTGATTTAACGACAGAAACAAACGACCCGGAAGTATTTTATTATGCAGGAATAACTGCTTACGCAGATAAAGATTTTGTAAAAGCAGAGAAATTTCTAAACAAGGCGTTAGAATCAAAAGACTTAGAGATTAGAAAGACAGCTTTGATGTATTTAGCAGAAATCTATTTAATGAATAAAGATGATGAAAATTTTGTCAATACAGCTTCACAGCTAAAAGAGTTTGACCAAATCTATGCATATGATTTACTTGGTTGGTACTTTTATTTAAACGGAGACTATCAAAACGCTTTTAAAGCCTTTAAAGACCCATACATGAAAGCAGTATCAGCCTTTAACGCAGGAGATTTAGAAGCTGTTAAAAACATAATTCAAAATAGAAACGATAGAAAATCAAAGTTTTTATTAGTTTATGTTTACATCAAAGAAAACGACCTTGAAAAAGCAAGAGAAGTGTTAAAAGAGCTACTAAATGGTGATGATTTAATCGCAAAAAAAGCATACTATCTTTATGCTTACACATTTTTCTCTTCAGGAGATTTTGTAAGAGCATCCCAGGAGTTTAACAAATTTTTAGAAAAATATAAAAATGATGATGATATATACACAAGGAAAGCACTTCTTAGACTTGCAGATAGCTACTACAACCTTGGAGAAAGAGATTTAGCAGTAAATATATACAAAGATTTTATAACCAAATACTCAGGTACTAAAGATAGCATCGATGCTGCTTACAATTTAATCATTCTTGAATCTAAAGGTTCTTCTGAAGATGTGGAAAGTATGATTAAAAACTTCTTGGCTAAATATCCAAACTATCCTTTAGCAAATATTCTAAAAATCCAGCTTGCAGAGATTTATCAAAATAAAGGAAAAATAGAAGATGCTATCAAAATTTATCAAGAAGTGGCAGCATCAAACAGCGAAGAATTAGCCCTTGCTACTTACAAGCTTGCAGAAAGCTACTATAAACTAAACCAGCTTGACAAAGCAAAACAAGTTTTAATAGATTACTTAAATACAAACAACGAAGAATATAAAGTTCCAAGTAAATTACTTTTAGCAGAAATCTATGAAAAAGAAAACAATTTAGACAATAGCATAAAAATCTACGAAGAGCTTAAAGAAAATGATGACGTTAAATTTAAACTTGCAAAAATCCTACTTCAAAAAGGGGATTATGATAAAGCGTTAACGTACTTTAAAGAACTTTTAGAAAAACACCCGGAAAAGGTTAATGAACTTAGCTTTTATATTGGAAAATCATATTATCTTATGAACAATGAAAAAGATGCTGTAAGTTATTTAGAAAATGGAACAAAATCCTCAAACTACAACGACGCGGCAGAAAGTTATTACCTCCTTGGTATGATTTATAATAAAGAAAATCCTAACAAAGCTTTAAACTACTTTTTAAACGGAATATATCTATATCCAGAAGCAAAGGATATTACAGCAAAATCAAGAATCGAAGCTGCAAAAATCTTATTAAAAGCTGAAAAAAGAAAAGAAGCATCCTGCCTACTTACACCTTTACAAAATTACGAAGATGAAAATATTAAAAATACAGCCATAAACATCTTAAAAGATTTACCAAAATGTGTGAGGTAGGCAGATGAAAAAAGACCTTATAGCCATTGGAAAGATTCACGGAACCCATGGCGTAAAAGGCAATTTAAAATTTGAGATATTTGTTAAAAATTTTTACCTACCGGAAGAAATATACATAAAAAATGAAGAAAATCAGCCGCAACCGCTGAACATAGAAACCGTAGACAGAAGAAAAGGTTTGATAAAATTCAAAAACTATGACACACCAGAAAAAGCAAAAGAAATTAGCCATAGGCTAATTTATGTACCAGAAGAGTTACTGCCAAAACTTGGAGAAGATGAGTTTTACGAATTTCAGCTAATCGGAATGGATGTTTATTATAATGACAAGTTAATTGGAAAGGTTGAAAAAATAGACGATAGATTATCTCAAGCGTATTTGATAATAAAATGCACAGATGAAAAAACAAGACACTTGCCATTTATTAATGAATTTGTGAAAGATGTAAATGTGGAAGAAAACAAAATGCAAATAACACCGCCGGAAGGATGGTTTAGCTTATAGATGAAAATTCTTGATAAGTATCTGATAAAGTTATTTTTTAAAAACTTTATACTGCTTATCGGACTATTTTCGCTGATCATAACATCTTCTCAGCTTTTGCATCTTCCATCTTTTGCCTACAGTATGAATATAATAGACTTTTCAAAGCTACTGTTTTTGATAGACATATCTTTTATAAAATATCAACTTCTTTTTGCTTTTTTTATAAGTTGGCTACTTGTTGGGATATCTTTAAGAGATAAAAACGAAATCTACGCTGTATACTCTGCCGGCATATCAAAAAAACAGCTCTTAAAACCTGTTTTTATCATGACTGTTATTTTTGTAATCATTGCGTTTGTTTTTTCTACGGTTATAGTCCCATCAGCAAACAGAGAAAGATATAAATTTTTAACGTATAAAGTCAAAAGCTACATTTTAGAAAATGTTTCTCCAAAAAACTTTTCTAAGATAAACGACAATGTCTCTGTATACGTTGAAAAGAAGGAGAAAAACACTTTTTATAATATCTTGATTTATAACGCTTCTAACGGCTATCTTATCACAGCCAAAGAAGGTATGTTTATATCAAACAATCTAATTTTAAAAGATGGCTACATACAGCTACCATCCGAAAAATCCTTTGACACAATAAAATACGAAAAATATACATTTAGCTTAGATGTTTCTTATATAAAAGAGATTTCTATGCAAGATTTTAGAACAAAAGATTTATTAAAACTTGCCGTTGAAGAAGATAGTAAAGTTTTATCAATTTTGGCTGATAGATTTTATTTTGTAATACCTTTTATGTTCTTAGGATTTATTGGTTTTTTATCAGGGATAAATACTTATCGTTCGAAAGAAACACTTTTAACCTTTGCCGTTAGCCTATCTATTGGCTATATGGTATTAAACTACTACTTTTTAAAAATCATTGAAAAAATACCTGTACTGTTTTTTGTTTATCCAATTCTATTGATAGTTATTTTTTACTTGGTTTATAAGCTTCAAGAGAAGATAGGAAGTTAAACATAAGTTGATTTCAAAGCTACTTATGAGACATACCCTCAGGAAAGTTGTGAATTGTGATTGCCAAAACAAAAAGCCACATTTTCTTTAAAGCTTTTTCTGAGTGCTTAAAGCTGGAATTATCAAAGAGAAAACAGATGCTGCTAACATTATTCCAGCGCTAAACCCAAGGAAAACATCTTGAATTTTTGGACTTATTTTTTTACCAATCAAAACAGGAAAGGCACCTATAACAGTAGCCAGTCCTGCAAACAAACTTCCTAAGAACGCATAAAAATAAAGACTCATTTTATTAGGTTTTTAATGTTTTCCTCTATTTTCTTTAAGTCTCTTGCAGTTACCATTATGTTTTTTATCGTTCCATCTTTATCAATAAATACAATGTAAGGAACGTCTACTTTTTCTATAGAATATGCTTTAATTGAATCACTTCCAGCCAGCCATACTGGAAAATCAAAATGAATCAACTTTTTAGCTTCCTTTACTTCTTTGTCATCAGATACACTGAGTAGTGGTGCAATAAGAATGATTTTATCCTTATATTTTTTACCAATTTTATTTATTTCTGGTAATACTTTATAAGTATCCACATCGCCAATAGCCCAGTAAACAACCACTACTGGCTTACCTTTTCCTGCCACATCAGAAAGCTTTACAATTTTACCCTTTTCATCTTTTCCATACACATCAATAAACTTTTTGCCTTTCAAATCTTCCGGCATTGCTGCAAAAGCTGATACAGCAACAAACAGTAGCATGATAAAAACTTTTTTCATGGTATATCTCCTTTATTAAAAATTATTATTATTATTATAATACCTTGGGTGAAAAATTACCGGTTTTTGTAGAATTTAAAAATGAGATCCTTCAACCTTCGGCTTCAGGATGTTCTATGTTAAATGTCAAGTACAAAAATTTTCATCAAATGGTTTTCTACTTTTTAATACACCATATGCCTGCCTTAATAACTTATGTGCTACAGCCACTAATGCTAATTTTTTAGTCTTACCTTTACTTACTAATCTTTCGTATAATTCTCTGCAGTATTTGTTAAACCTTATTGCTGATAATGCTGCCATGTATAGTATCTTTCTTGCATATGGATTTCCCATTTTCTTTATCTTGCCACTTTTCTTTACACTTGATCCAC
>NZ_JAPYVU010000003.1 GCF_028276765.1 Sulfurihydrogenibium sp. | reverse complement strand
AATTAAAGAGGGAATTAAAGAGGGAATTAAAGAGGGAATTAAAGAGGGAATTAAAGAAAGTTTAATAGATCTAATAGAAACTAAATTCGGTGATAAAGGCTCTAAATTTGTAGATATAATAAATAAAGTTGAAGAAGTTGATAAGTTAAAGCAATTATTAAAGGTGGTTGCCTTAGCTACAAACATTGAAGAAGTCGAAGAAAAAATTAGAGAGTTAGTGTAGATGTTTGAAAAAATTTTTGAGAAAATCAAAAGAGAAAATTTAGATGGATTTTTATTCTCTTCGCACTCCAATATTTTTTATCTGTCAAAGTTTAACTCATCAAATGCTTTTGTAATTTTAACTGACAAAGAAAAATATTTTATTACAGATTCTAGATATTATGATAATGCTAAAGAAAAACTTAAAGACTTTAATGTTATCAAACTTGGAGAAGGAAATAAAAAAGGCTTAGACCATTTAAAAGAGATTTTAGAGAGTTTAAATCTTAAAAATGTTGGATTTGAGAAAGATAAAATAACTTTATCTTTTTATGAAAAACTTACAAAAGATGCAGGTATCAATTTTATTGGCTTTGAAGGATTTTTAAATGAATTTAGAATGGTCAAATCTGAAGAAGAAATAAAGATTATTGCTCAAGCCGTTAGAAAGACAGACAGAGTATATAAAAGAGTTTTAGAAGATATTCCAAGTTTAATAGGAAAACCTGAGAGCTCTGTAAGGCAAAAAATTGTAAACTATATTTTTGAAGAAGGCGGGACAGGTGAAAGCTTTCCGGCTATAGTTGCATCAGGTAAACATTCTGCTATACCCCACTGGGAAACATCTAGCCACAAGATAAAAAATAATGCACCACTGCTTATAGATATGGGAATGAAATATAAAGGATATTGTAGCGACTTTACAAGAACTATTTTCTTAGGAAAATCAAATCCAAAGTTTGAAAAAATTTACAATATTGTAAAAGAAGCTCATTTAAAAGCTTTATCTGTTGTAAAAGCCGGAATTCCCATAAAAGAAATAGATTTAGCAGCAAGAAAAGTTATAGAAAAATACGGATATGGTGAATACTTTACCCATTCGACAGGTCATGGAGTAGGAATAGACATTCATGAAGAACCAAGAATATATAAAGATAATGAAAATATTCTTCAAGAAAATACTGTCTTTACGATAGAACCGGGGATTTATATTCCCGGGCTTGGTGGTGTAAGACTTGAAAATATTGTAGTAGCAAGAAAAAGTAAAGGAGAAGTATTAAGTAAAGTAGAGTTAGAACTGTATTGATAGTAGTAGTCAAGATAAACATACTTATCAAAAATTTTTTTAAATAGTCCAGGAAAAGTTTATAAAAATTTTAACAGCACTCTTACTTTAAAATACACTAAAAACTAATCTTTTTCTATCGGAATTACTGTTATAGTTCTTTTTCCTTTTGAGTTTATAATTTCAAGCTCTATCATATCTCCCGGTTTTACTTTGTTTAAAAATAGCCTAAATTCTTTAGAATTTTTTATTGGATTACCATTAATTTTTGTTATAATATCGCCGACTACTAAACCAGTTCCAGAAGCAGGACTATTTTTCTCGATTTTTAATACCAAAGCACCACCGTCTATATTCATTCTTTCTTTTATCTCTTCAGATACATCTGTTACAACTATACCAATCCAACCTCTTTTAACCTTACCGTATTTTATTAATTGATTTACAGTGTCTTGTAGTATATCTACAGGAATAGCAAAACCGATACCTTGCCCAGTTTGCACTGTGGCTATACTCATTCCGACAACCCTTCCGTCAAGATTTAGCAGTGGTCCACCAGAATCACCCGGGTTAATAGAAGCATCTGTTTGAATAAAGCTTTCTATGGATGAAATACCTACTTCTCTGTTCATAGCTGATATAATTCCAAATGTGTAAGTATGTCCCAAATTATAAGGACTACCAGCAACCAACACAAACATCCCTGGCTTTACATTCTCTATGTATTCAAATTTTAGAGATTTTATATCTCTGTTAAAATTATTCAGCTTTACCTTCAAAACGGCTATATCGGTTTTTGTATCAACCCCTACAACTTCAGCCTTAAAAACTCTATCATTATAAAATCTAACAAAAACATTTCCTTTTTTCTCAATCACATGTGCATTTGTGGCTATATAGAGATAATTAGATGTTTTTTTAAAAACGAATCCAGAACCAACAGATTCGTCATCTATATCTTTAAGCAATAAAGAATTTTCTTTATTCTGTTTTGTGAAAATAGTTACCACAGATGGAGTAGTTTGCGAAATTACATTTTCAATCCTGTCTTGAATTAGTTTAACAGCATCTTTTTCTTTTTTTGATTCACAAGATTGAATAATTAGATATAAAAGAATGTAAAATAAAAGTAATTTGTTTATTTTTTCGAGATTAAAACGGTCGCTATTATCCATCTTTTGCTATTGTATCACCTCAGCAATCTTTGAAAATGTTGGATTTAATTATATCATAAAACGGTATTATAATGTTTCAAAATGAATTTTTAAACATTTAAACGAAAATTTAAAAAGTTTAAAATGTTTAAAAAAAATTAGCGAGGTAAGACATGCTAAAGGGTTTATATGTAATCACAGATGAAAAATTAACTCCATACGATAAAATTTTTGACATGGTAGAACAAGCTCTAAAAGGCGGTGCTAAATTAGTTCAGTTGAGAGATAAAAATAATACTGATGACTTTTTATTACCAATAGCTAAGGATTTGAAAAATCTCTGCCATAAATATGGTGCCTTATTCATAGTTAATGACAGGCTTGAATTGACTTTAAAGTCTGGCGCTGACGGAATTCATGTTGGAGAAGAAGATGTGGATATATCAGAAATTAGAGGAGTTTTAAAAGATAAAATCGTTGGTGTATCTTGTTATGGAGATGTTGAAAGGGCGATATTGATGGAGCGCTTATCTGCTACTTATGTTGCTTTTGGAAGTTTTTACCCTTCTCCAACAAAGCCTAAATCTAAAGTCATTGATAAATCTGTAATAACAGAAGCTAAAAGATTTTTAAAAATACCTGTTTGCGTAATAGGTGGTATCACTGTCGAAAGAGCTAAAGAACTTGTTAAGCTTGGTGCTGATTTAGTAGCTGTAATAAGTGATATATGGACTGCTGAAAACATAAAAGAGAGAGCAAGTGAATATGTAGAGTTATTTAGAGGTGAAAAGATAATATAAAGTGCTTTAAAATTTTGAGACTTGTCAATAATTTTGTGTAAAATTTCATAAGAAGCTCCTTTAAAAGCAGGTATAGGTTTTTCCATTTTTTATTCTTTAAATTATCTCTTTGTATAAGGAAATAGCGTTTCTATGGCTTTTGATATTGAAGGAAAATCATCACTTACTATAAGCATTACCTTTTTAGTCCTCTATCTATCAAAATCATTGAATACTTTTATCCAATCTGCTTTGTTTTCATTGCTGAAAAATGTGTAAAATCCAAATACATCTTTATTTCCCTGTAAATCTATTCCAAGAACTACGTAAACAGAAGCTTTTCTGATTTTGTTTTTCTCTTTTATATCACAGTGATATGCATCTATATACAGTACAAACACATCCAATGGAAGCTCTCTTGTTTTAAAGTAGTTTAAACCTAAATTTTTTAATGTAGAATCTATCTTGCTTTCTACCGTATCCATTGTATACTAAACTCATAAGAAGGTCTATGTAATCTTCATTAACTATTTTGTAAGGGTCAGGTAATATTTGTGGTCTTGGATTATAAATTAGTGATAGAATAATAGTAAGTTTAATTTTATAGTTGATAAAATTATTAAAAAGTATTATTATTATTCTATAAAAAAGTTTAAAAGGAAGGAAAAAATGAAGAGAACAAAATTATTAACAATAGCTTTATTATCTTCGACAATAGCATTAACAGCATGTCAAAAGAAAGAAGAGACTCCAGCGACCGGAGAAGCACAGCCTGCACCACAGCAACAAGCACAGCAACCACAACAACCTGCACAACAACAGCAACAACCACAACAAGCTACAGAAGCTAAGCAAGAAGTAAAAGAAGAAGCTAAACCGCAAGAACAAAAACCAGAGGCGCAAAAAGAAGAGAAAAAGCAAGAGTCAGTCAAATCGAAGGAAGAATCTAAACAGCAAATAGCTAAAGTGGATGGTGAAGCAATATTTAAGTCGAAAGGCTGTGCTGCATGTCATCAACCGAACGCAGATACTGTTGGACCTGGGTTAAATAAAATTGCATCTGTATATAAAGGAAATAAAGATGGGTTAATTAAATTCTTAAGTGGTGAAGGAAAAGCAATTGTAGACCCTGCAAAAGAAGCTGTAATGAAGCCAAATTTGGAAATTACAAAGAAATTATCTAAGGAAGAAAAAGAAGCATTAGCAGAATTTATTTTAAAACACTAATAGGAGGTGTTGGTCATGGAAATGACATATGGCGGAATTCCAATTGCAGAAGCTATTTTATTAGTTTTAATGTTGATTCAGTTGGTTTTCTTATGGGGCTCTATAATGTATAAAATGGGTACAAAAGAAGAAAAATAATTAAAAATCTCAGGTTTCGTTCCCAATCTCTTGAGATGAAAGAGGTTGGGAATTTAATTTTATTATAGTGATGAATTATAGTTAATTCAGGAGACATTTGCCCTTGAAATTATAGAGAAGGTAAAAAGTAGAATCAAGTCATAGATTACCCATAAGTATCGTAATTAACGGTAGCATTAAGTATCATTCAGAGTAAAGGAAACGGTCTCTTGTATTTGCTGGATTTATAGCTCCAACGTATTTTATTATTTGATTTTTAACTATGTTATAACATTCAAAAATAAAGGAGAAATTTTATTATGGAGAAAAAAGCTTACGCATTTGTTTTTGCAGGATTTTTTATAACAGACCAAGACCCACAGGACGTCTTTAATGAAAACGTTACAGCTCAAGACATGGAGGAAATTGAAAATCTCGTAAAAACAAAGCTATTTAAACCAGGTGTAGATGTGGCTTTAGCACCATCAATAGTTCCACCACATCAAGCCAATGAATTATTAAATGAATTTTCAAGAGTAATATTTGGTCAAGGAGAGGTGAATGGTTAATATAGCAATCTCTGGCATCATGGGAAGAATGGGAAGAAAGATTGCAGAGTTAGCTTTAGAAGATAAAGATATAAATATTGTTGCTGGCATAGAGAATCCTGATTGTGCTCACTTGCATTCAACAGTCGGCGAAATAATCAACAAGGATGTAAAAGCTCCTGTTGTTTCTGATGTTTCTCAAGTAATTGATGCTTTTGATGTTTTGATTGATTTTGCAAACAATACTGAGGCTGTTTTAGGACATTTAAGAATTTTAGCAGCAGATAAGAACAAAAAATATGCAGTAATAGGAACAACAGGATTTAATGAAAAAGAATTGGAAGAGATAAAACAGCTTTCTCAAGATATGCCAATTGTTTTAGCTCCCAATATGAGCATAGGCGTGAATTTGTTATTTAAACTTGTGGAACAAGCAGCTAAAACATTAAAAGATAAAGGTTTTGATATTGAAGTTATAGAGATGCATCATAGATATAAAAAAGATGCCCCATCTGGCACAGCGGTTAAGATTGTGGATATTTTAAAGAAAGCAACAGGAATAGAAAAAGTCGTTTATGGTAGGCAAGGTTTGACAGGTGAAAGAAGTAATAAAGAAATTGGAGTGTTTGCTCTTAGAGGTGGTGATGTAGTAGGCGAACATACAGTTATCTTTGCTACAATGGGTGAAAGAATAGAATTAACTCACAGAGCTACTTCAAGAGATATCTTTGCTAAAGGTGCATTAGAAGCTGCAAAATGGATTGTAGGTAAGCCAAACGGTCTTTATGATATGCAAGATGTGTTGGGATTGAATGAATAAAAATTTATCTTTTTTAACAATTGGATTACATTTAGTCTCCGGTGTAATAGTAGGTGTTGCCATTGGTTATTTATTAGATAAATATTTTGGCACATCGCCTTATCTAACTATAATTTTCTTTTTTCTTGGTCTTATAGCCGGATTTAAAAATATGTACACTGATGCAAAGAAGTATATTGAAAGTGAAAAGAAGGAATACAAAGAATAAGAAGTTAAAATTGTTGTAAATTAAAGCGCGTTCTAATTTATCATTCTGCCGCTGGCAAAGAATTTATCTTTTTTAATATCGTTTGTTCATTGTGGCGGATAGCTTATGAATTACCTACCTTTATCCATTTCTTGTATCGGCTATTGTTTAATTAAATATTCGACATCTTCAACAATTTTATCAACCGGTAAATAAATTCCTAAATATTCCTCAACCATATTTCCATTTTTATCTATGATGATTGTCTTAACCGGTGTATGAGTTATCATCTTCATTTTACCTTGTCCACCATGCATGTGCATATGTTCATGCATCGCATGTTCATCAGTAGGTTTTTCAACTTCTTTTACTTCTATTCCGTAAGCGTCCCAAGCTTTCTTTAGGTCTTCAGGTTTACCGGTCAAGAAAGTAAATTCATCCAATGCCCTTGTCTTTTTATATTCTTTTAATGTTTTAGGGTCGTCTCTTTTTGGGTCTACTGTAATAAATACAATTTGATACTTATCTCTCAAACCTTTTTCATTTAACTTTTCTGCAACCTGTTTTAATGCTGCGTTTACTGTTGGGCAAACATATTTACAGTTAGAAAAGCCAAAGTATAAAATAACAACCTTTCCTTTAAAATCAGATAGTTTTGTAGGTTTACCTTCTTCGTTAACAAGATTTTCAACTTCAATCAACTTCTTTGGATAGTTTTTTGTACTGCCTTGTAGTGTATAAGCAAAAGAAGAAGCGCTAAACATGATAGCCAAGATGAATAATAAAATCTTTTTCATAAAAACACCTCCAAAATTTTATTGATTTAAATCATAAAAAATTATATGTAATTTTTGTGTTAATTTCAAGCCTAATTTTAACATGCATAAAGGTTCAGCAATATCAATAAGTGCTATAAAATTTTAATCAAGTCTAGAGACTATTTGAGTTCCCTTTTGCATAGACAAATATTAAATATTCACGATAGCTACACTCTTGGTTTACATAAACTTGGTTAATCTCTTTTCTTTGTGAGAGTGTAAATTTATTATAAGTTTACCTTTCCTTGTTATCCTGAGGCTGTAAAGCAAAAGGATCTCCTTTTTGATTTTTTGACCTGAAAAGAGAAATATGAAATTCTTTGCCGGCTTCGAAATGACAGTGCGGGTTTTTTGGAACAGTTTCATTCTTAGCTTGGCTTTTGGACAAGGGAGGTTTATAAAAATCTTTGTCCATAACTCTTTATAACTCACTTTTAAACCCCACAGCCTTGGAGTAAGCCGGATTCTGTTTTAGTGGTCATTTATCTAAGCTCCCAACCCGAAGGCATCGGCCGGGCAAGCCTAATAGCGCCTTCCTACTTGGGATTGCTCCGGGAGAGGGTTGCCAACCTGCAATGTCACCACTGCAGGTAGTGGGCTCTTACCCCACTTTTTCACCCTTGCCTCCATGACCACACCTAAAAAGGTGTGCGGATCGGCGGTTTGTTTTCTGTGGCCCTATCTGTAAGGTTACCCCTACCTGCCTTTCGGCAGCTCCCTGCCCTGCGGAGTCCGGACTTTCCTCAGTAGCTTAAAAGCTACCGCGAACCACCTCAAGGCTGTGGGATAGATAATATATTTCGCTTACTAAAATTTGACAAGGTAAAAATCTCTGTCTAAATTTATGCTATAATTACATTCATATTGGAGGAAAGCTATGGAATTTTTAAAAAGAAATGAAGCACCTTTATCAGAAAGCGATTGGGAAAGGATTGATAAAGTAGTGGTTGAAACAGCAAGAAGAATCTTAGTAGGAAGAAGATTTATAGAAATATCAGGACCATATTATCCGTCTGTTCAATTTGTTCCATATGACTATATAGAAGATGGAAATACCGGAGCTTGTGGTCTTTTTGGTGAAGTAGATTGTGGTGTTGTAAAAGTCAAAGAAAGAAAAATACTTCCTCTGCCAATTATTTACAAAGATTTTAAAATTCATTGGAGAGACATAGAATCATCTAAAAAGTTTAACATTCCTATTGATTTTAGCGTTGCTGCTGCAGCTGCATCTCAGGTAGCTATTGCAGAAGATAGATTAATCTTCCATGGAGATATTGAAACAGGTTTTCCGGGATTATTAAATGTTGAAGGTAAAAATTCAATATCAATCTCTGACTGGAATCAAACAGGAGAAGCTTTTAAAGATATACTAAACGGTATCGTTAAATTAAATGAAAATGGATTTTATAATAACTTTGCTTTGGTTCTAAATCCTCAAGATTATGCAATGCTACATAGATTATATGGAAATAGCGGCATTCTTGAAATAGACCAGATTAAAAAACTGTTTGACGTTGGAGTGTTTACAACGCCAGTTATACCACAATTTACAGCCGTTGTTGTATCAACCGGAATTGAAAATTTAGACCTGTTTATATCTCAGGACATGATAACATCATATTTAAACTATGATAATATGGATCATTATTTCCGTGTTTTTGAAATTTTAGCACTTAGAATTAAAAGACCGCAGTGTATATGTACGATCGAATAATTTTTAATATAGGAGGAATTTATGAAGAAGCTTTTATCATTGGCTGTAGCAGGGTTTTTAATGCTAACTTTTACGTTAGCAAAAGCAGCGGACATTGTGTTTATTGACACACCAACAATCGTTAATGATTCAAAAGCCGGTAAAGATGCACAGAAGCTTTTAGAAGAAGCCGGAAAGAAAGCACAGGCTGAAATTGAAGCCAAACAAAAAACATTAAAACAAGACCAAAAGTCTCAAGAAGAGTTCCAGGCTTTTGCTATACAAAAGCAACAAGAGGTTTTAAAAAGAAGAGATGAGCTTTTAGGTCAATTTATGAACCTTGTTCAAAAGAATTTAGATGCTTTTGCAAAGGCTAAAAATTATTCATTAATCTTAGACAAACAAGCTGTACTCTATGGAAAGCCAGAGTTAGATAAAACAGATGAATTTTTGAAATTCTTTGATTCAAACTATGAAAAATCTCCAGAAAAAATAAAATAATTTAACACAACCCTGCAAGAATCCCCGCTTCTATATGAAGGTGGGGATAAATTGCAGAGTACTAAGATCACTTTAAAACTTTAACTAAGTCTATAAATTAAATGATATTTTGATCACCATTTTAAAGCCGGGCAAAGAATCCCTGCCTTTGTCCCTCTACGGTGTCATTCTAAGTGAAGCGTGTACAAGCTAAAAGAAACATGGGAAAATATTATATAAGAATTTAAAATCATGAAAATCGGAGGATAAAGATGAGAAAGAAAGTAGGAACATCTACCTACATTCAGAGAATTAATACACTTGAAAGAAAGCTTTTAAAACAAGTAAAAGAATTAGATGATGTTATGCAAAAACATCCAGAAATAATCTTTAGATTACAAGTTGTAGAATTTGCTTTAAAACACTGTAGTAAAACTTGCAGTTGAAGCTTTTGGTGTATCAAAATCTACCATATATAAATAACAATTCTGTTCTTTAAAAAATCGTTATGTATCAAAAAAAAGATGCTGTAATATATGTTATGGTATAACACAGAAAGACCTCATCATAGTTTAAACAAAAAATCACCTTTACAATACTTTTGTGATATTATGAATTCGAACGAATCGGATTTTTCCCAAACTGGTATGATTTATACAGAAATGACGATATGATGTTTATAAGCAGCTTCAGAATACAACTCCTTCTGATATGTATCATAACAATAAAAAATATTATGTAATATTTTAGATAGAGAAAAATTTATTTAGGAGGAATCGAATATGTCAGTACAAACAGTAAATTTTATTGTAACAGAAGCGGCTGCTAGAGAAATAAAAAGAATAGCAGACGAAAATCAAATTGAAAACCCAATTTTAAGGGTTAGGGTAGTTCCTGGCGGATGTTCTGGATTCCAGTACGCTATGGGATTTGATGATGAAATTGCAGAAAATGACAAAGTAGTTGAAACTGAAAATGGCGTAAAAATCGCTATCGATGAATTCTCAGCTCCTTATATTAACGGAGCAGTTTTAGATTACGTTATGGACTTTATGGGTGGTGGATTTACAATTAAAAATCCAAATGCAGTAGGCTCTTGTGGTTGCGGAAACTCATTCTCTTGCGGTTAATTTTTAACTGATATATCCTGCACCGCTTTAGGCGGTGCTTTATTTCGTAACCTCTTGTAATAACTCAAAGGTTGGGCAAAAAATTCAAAAAATCTAGGATTCTACGTGCAGATTTAGAACAATAACATCAGATTATTTTATGTCAACTTGGCTAAGTCAAAGTTTTTCAACTTGCTGCATCGTTAATATAGCATAGGTTCCTGTTGCATATGCTACAAGGTCATCGTTTGAATACAGCTGCACCGTTGCAAAGGCTACACTTTTACCTAATTTTAAGACTCTTCCTATCGCTTTTAATTTTCCTTCCTTTGCCGGTTTTAGATAGTTAATTTTTATCTCAATTGTTACAGAAGTTTTATTCTCCGGTAAATTTGAAATTACTGCATACCATCCTGTGTTATCTGCTAAACTGGATATAACTCCACCATGAACGTATCCAAGATGTTGTAAGTGATAATCTTTAATATCTATGCTTAATACTGCTTTTTCTTGGTCTAAATCTTCAATAACAGCCCCTATATGTTCTAAAAAAGGAAGTTTAACTTCTTTCATTAGACAACCCTACTTATTTATTTTTTAACTTTAAAAAAATCAGTGCTGTCATGATGGCATCATTTAAAGCATCATGTTTTCCAAAGGTAGGTATGTCTAAATCTTTGAGGATAGAATCAAATCTTAAATCAACAAATCCCTGTGGAATTAATCCGATTTTGTAATCATAATAAAGTGCCGATACTTCTATCTGTTTGTTTGGCAATGTTGTTCCGGAGAGTTTTTTAAAATATTTGTTTATCATTGCAACGTCAAACTCTAAGTAATAACCTACAAGTGGTCTGCTTACTATAAAATGTACAAATCTATCAACTGCTTCTTCTATTGGTATACCGGATTCAAGGTCTTTTTTTCTAAGTCCGTGAATTTTTATAGCGTCTTCGTTAATTTCTCTATCTGGTTTAACAATTACGTTAAACCTTTCATTTAAAAGTATTTTATTATCCTTTATCTTTACTGCTGCGATTGACAAAATATCATCAACTTTTGGATTTAAACCTGTAGTTTCTGTATCAAAAGCTACATACTCATTTTCCGGTGGTTCTTCAAACAGAAAGCTGTATTTTGGATTTTTTAATCGTTTTTTCTTATAATAAAAGCTTAATCTTTCTAATATGCTATTCACGATATATAGTTTAGTTTAAAATGATTGATGATTAAATCTTTAAATTTATTTACGATTTTAAAGGCGTCTTTTAGAAGGTCTTTCTCAAAGTTTGAAAGTAAGTTAATGTTGATATAATCATCTGGTTGTTTGCCCATCTCCATCTTTCTCAGTCTCTCTCTAAGTCTTAAAGTAAGGAAAAATTCTAATGCTTCTATAAGCTCTGATGCAAACTCTCTGTTAAAAATACCTACTTCTGACAGTCTTTTTATTCTTTCAAATGTATTAGTCTCTCTTATTTTGTTTTCAACTGCTAACGACCTTATGCCATGAACGATTGGGAAGATACCACCTTTTTTTATGTCTAATTCTCCTTTATGTTCACCCTTTTCTGTTTCAAAAGTGCCAAAAAATGTCAGTGGTGTTTTAAACTGAATGGTAGGAAGTGCAAAATATGATAAAAACGTTTTATTGTCTGAAATTTTTGAAAACATAAAGTCTATAAGCTCATTGCAAAGGTCTTCTCTTCCGATGATATATTTAGCATCTATAAGAATGGCCAAGTTTAGCATATTTTCCGGTGTGATATGATTTGCATAATCAATAACAGAGTTTTTAAACTCACTTATAGATTTTCTCCAATATGGATTTGTAATCATTACATTTCCTTTACACTCTGGATAGCCAAGCTCTTTTAGTGCTTCTATAAAGTTTTGTGAAATAGCTTCTAAATTTGGATTTTGATAGCCATCTTCAAGGATTAAACCGTTGTCTTGGTCTGTCTTTAAAATCTGCTCTTTTCTTCCTTCGCTTCCCATAACAATGAGGCTTGAATGGTTTAAAAGCTCTGCCGGTGCTGTAAGTAAAAATGCCTTTTTAAATATCCTTGTGTTTATCTCCGAAACGATTTTCATAATGTGTCTTGTTCTTATTCCTTCTTTGTGAAGAATCTTTACAGTTCTTGCAATGGAATCTGAAAGGATTTTCAAATCTTTGATTGATTTTGCTCTTTCAACTCTCAAAGCTAAAAACTGTGGCTGGTTAGAGTATAAAGACAGTAAGTCAATTTCGTTTAAAATGCCTATGATCTTGCCGTTTTCTTCGACAACAACTCTTTTAATATTATGCTTAATCATCAAAAATATTGCATCAAATAAAAATGAATCTGCATTTATTGTAATGAGTCCTTTTGTAGCTATTTTTTCAACGTTTTCAAAAGTGCTTATATTTTGAAGTATAACTTTTTTTCTTATATCTGAGTCTGTAATGATTCCATACTCACCATTTCCAAAATCAACTATGACCGAATAGGCTCCTTTTTCTGTCATTTCTTTGACTGCGTCATAGATGGTTGTATCTTTTGATACTATAACCGGCTGTTGGAGTTCTACCTCTTTTACTTTCAAAAAGAAGTACGGATTTTCTGAAGCTATTGAAGAAAGCTTTTCTTTTGTAGATTTTTTAAAGTACTCTCCAAATCTTTCATTTTCATTAATAAGTTTTAGGATTATCTTTTTATCTATTTTGTATAAAATACTCTCTTCAAAGGCTTCGAAAATGTTTTCAGACCCGTTAATCACTCTGCTGATATCAAAAAAACTTCCTTGACCAAAGTAACCTACCTCATTGCCAAGACTATCTTTTTCAACGACTACGCCTTTTAAAACAACATAAAGATAATTATCAACATCTTCTATTTTTTGACCTTTATTGTAATATTCAATGACTAAGTTATTTACAATCTCTGACAGTTCTTGATTGGTTAAAAGCTCAAATGGATAGATTTGTTTTAGATAAAGCTCTATATCAACGATGCTCATTATTTTACTCCTTTATGTAAGAGGTGGGCAGATAAGCCCACCATAAAAATTAATTAATGATGTATAGCACCTTCTGCACCTATACCTGTTTGGGTTCTAATATATTGCGGCTCAAATCCTTCTCTGTCTTCTTTTGCTCTTTGGCTGTTATCAAGTTTAGAGATAAGTATTGTTAATACAAAAGTAGTTAGCATTGAGAAGATAGCCGGGTTTTTGAGTTTTATGATTGGCTCTGGATTTTTAAGTACGTCAACCCAAACTGTTGGAGAGATAACGATTAAGACAAGAGCTACAACTAAGCCTGCAAGTCCGCCCCAGAATGCACCTGTTGTTGTTAAATTTCTCCAATAAATAGATAAGATAAGAATTGGGAAGTTAACAGATGCGGCAATTGCAAAAGCTAAACCAACCATAAACGCAACGTTTTGTTTTTCAAAAACAATTCCAAGGATGATTGCAAAGATACCAATGATAATTGTAGCTATTTTGGAAACTTTAACTTCTTTTTGTTCATCTTTTTCTTTTGCAAAAACGTTAGCATAAAGGTCGTGGGATACAGTAGAAGCTCCTGCAAGTGTTAAACCGGATACTACTGCAAGGATTGTAGCAAAAGCAACCGCAGAGATAAATCCCATAAACGCAGGTCCACCAACAGCTTCGGCTAAGTGAATAGCTGTCATATTTTCTCCGCCAACAAGAGCCTTTTTATCACCGATTAAGTTTTTAGCAGGATCGTTAGCATCAACTATTTTAGTAATTCCATCAATAACGATTTGTTTAGCATTTTGGAAGTATTCTGGATGTTGAACGAATAAAGCAATAGCACCAAATCCAATGATGAACGTTAAGATGTAGAAGTATCCAATAAAGCCTGTTGCAAAGAATACTGATTTTCTTGCCTCTTTCGCGTTAGGAACTGTAAAGAATCTCATTAAGATGTGTGGCAATCCAGCTGTTCCAAACATTAAAGCAAGTCCAAGAGAGATAGCGTTTAATGGGTCAGAAACAAGACCACCCGGAGCCATTATCTTTTCACCTTTTGAGTGAACCGACACTGCTGTTTGGAAGAGATTTTCAAAACTAAATCCAAAATGGACCAACACCATAAACGCCATAAATGAAGCGCCACCAAGGAGTAAAATAGCTTTTATAATCTGAATCCAAGTTGTTGCAAGCATTCCACCAAACGCAACGTAGATTATCATCAATGAACCAACAACTATAACAGCCGTTGAGTAAGGTAAACCAAATAACAACTGTATAAGCTTACCAGCACCAACCATTTGAGCAATAAGATAGAATGTTACAACAGACAGAGAACCAATTGCAGCAAGAATTCTTATTCTTCTTTGTTCAAGTCTAAAAGATGTTACGTCTGCAAAGGTATACTTTCCAAGATTTCTAAGCGGCTCAGAAAGCAAAAACATAACGATAGGCCAACCAACTAAGAAACCAATAGAGTAAAGCAATCCATCATATCCGGATGTATAAACAAGTCCGGCAATTCCAAGGAAAGATGCAGCAGACATGTAATCACCGGCTATTGCAAGACCATTTTGAAATCCTGTAATTCCACCGCCTGCTGTGTAGAAATCCTTAGCTGTTTTTGTTCTTTTTGCAGCCCAGTATGTAATTCCAAGGGTTGCAGCAACAAAGATTATAAACATCGTTATTGCAAGTGGGTTTACAGCTTGCTTTTGAACCGGTCCTTCTAATCCGCCGGCTGCAAAGGCAAATCCTACAACAGCCACACTTAATAGATAAAACATCAAACTCCTTTTAGTCATAGCTTACACCTCCCTTGCATACTTTTGCTTTATTTTTTCTGTTAATTCATCAAAATCTTTGTTAGCTATATAAACATAGATTCCTGTTAAAAGAAATGAGATTACGATTACACCAATTCCTATTGGAATGCCGATAGTTGTTGCACCTTCTCCAAGTTTTTGAGCTAAAAACTCTTTGTTAAATGCAACCAACAATATAAAACCAAAGTAAACTACAAGCTCAACCAATGTTAGGATAATCATTATCCTTGTTCTTTCCTTTACAAGCTTTTGAAAATCTGGGTCATTTTTGATTTTTTCAATCAATCCTTTGTTCATAGCCTTACCTCCCTTTTTTAAATTATTAGAAATTATAGTTTGCAATAAGTCTGTATTCTGTAAAGTTTTGACCCGGTACAAAGTTCCATGTGTAAATTCCTCTTGCCTTTAACTCAAGGTTTTTAATTAATCTACATTTCCATGTTAAGTCCCAGTTTGTTTCTGAAGCATCGTGGGTTCTGTTGGAATACACAGCTTTACTTCCTACATTAAAATATGAGTATGCAAGGTGTAAGTTTAATCCTTTGATTATGTCAAAAGATGTTCCAACTTTCCATGCAGATGTATCAGCTACATAACTAAGTCTTGTAACAGTACCTTGTACAAATCCCGGTGTTCCGCCCCATGGAGTGATTAATCCACCGTTTAAAAGCTTTCCTTCATCTTTTCCGGTTTGAGAGTATGCAGCATAAAGATTAAAGTTTTCAACTACAGGCATTGGAATATTAAAGTTTACCTTAGCACCGAATAAATTTGCCCCTACTTCTTTTCCAAATACATTTTTAATGTTGTTTCCAACGTTTGTTTCGTTAATATACTGAGCTGACAATGTAGTTTTTACATCAGATAGTTTTAACGTATAATCACCTTGTAAGTATAAAATGTTAAGCATATCCCATGCGTAGTAATCCCAAGCTTGAAGCTTTAAGTTTGGTAGTCCTTCATAGATTGCAGCAATCACAGAAACACCAGCGTTTGCTTTTCCAATAGCTTGTTTACCCATGTTTAAGAAATTTCCTGTGTCATATTTAGCTAAGCCCTGATTTAATGCAGTATATCCACCACAACCATAACCTGATTGTAAACCCAAATAAGAGCAAGCAGAGTAAGCGTTTGCAAATGTTCCGTATGCCATATTCCAAAAGTGTCCTGCTATAATGGTTGTTTTTGGTATATCTTTATTTGTGATTAATGCACCTTCAAAAAGGTTTGGAAGCATTCTTGCATCGTCCATGCCAGCCATTGGAGTGTTAATCTCTTGTCTTCCAATCTTAACAGCCGTGTTTTGATATTTGTAATCTAAATACAACTGACCGATATAAGTGACGCTTTTTCTATCTTTCCCAAATAAAGAAGGGTCCATATGAGGGTTTCCGTTATACGGTGGATTATTTCGCCAACTTTCACGATTTGCGTTGATTCCGTTTGTAGTGTAAGCCATGATTCCAAATTTTAAGCCATTTACTGCTGCAGTCTCAAAGCCAAACTTTCCACCAATTGCAAAGGCTGACCTATCACCTTTACTGTTTGCAACATCATAATCTCTGTCAATGTAGAAAGCTCTAAACTGCCCCATGACCTTTGATTCTTTGAATGCAGATTCAAGGTCATTAGCTGCCATAGATTGGCTTACTGTAGCTGATAACAACGCTGCTACTAAAAGTGTTTTTTTCATGTTAACCTCCTTTTATAAATTTTATTTAAAACATTGTTTTAATACATCGGATGAGAAATTTAATAAAAACATGAGATTCTTCGCTTCGCTCAGAATGACAATTTTACTTTCGGAAGGGTAATTCATGAATCGCCCCTACTCTTACCTTGTCATCCTGAGGACGTAAGTCCGAAGGATCTCATTTTTAAATTCTATAAAAACCGCTAATTTCTCACTCAAAGGTATAAAATTTATTTAAAACATTGTTTTATTATCATCTTTATAACATTGTTATATTTTGCTTTAAAAATCAATAAAAAACCCTCCTTTCAAAAGAAGGAGGGCGTATGAAAAATCTTATTCTTCTAATGTTGAAGTATCGCCAATTTCTAAGCCAAGTTCTCTTGCTTTTAACAATCTTCTCATTATTTTTCCGCTTCTTGTTTTTGGCAATTTATCAACAAACTCAATCTCGTCCGGAACAGCTATTGGTCCAAGAACATCTCTTACAGTATCCTTGATTCTTTCTTTTAACTCTTCTGAAGGCTCATATCCTTCTTTTAAGATTACAAACGCTTTAATAGATTCACCTTTGATTTCGTTAGGCTTTCCAATTACTGCTGCTTCTGCTACTGCATTGTTTTCTACAATAGCTGATTCAACTTCTGCAGTACCGATTCTGTGTCCTGCTACGCTTAAAACATCATCAGCTCTACCAACAACCATCACATAACCTTCCTCGTCTATTGCGGCTAAGTCTCCGGCTGAATAGTAGCCAGGGATTTCATTCCAGTATTTTTCATATCTTTCTGGCTCTCCCCAGCAAGTTCTAAGCATAGAAGGCCATGGGTTTTTGATTACCAAATGACCAACTTGGTTTGGTGGCATTGGATTTCCTTGTTTATCTACTACTGCAACTTCAATTCCAAACATTGGTTTACCAGCTTTACCCGGTTTTGCAGGATAGCTTGGGACTGTTGTAATCATATGAGCTCCTGTTTCAGTTTGCCACCATGTATCAACGATTACTGCTTTTCCTCTTCCTATATTTTTGTAGTACCATAGCCATGCCTCTGGGTTGATTGGCTCACCAACAGAACCTAAAACCTTTAATGTTGATAAATCATACTTAGCCGGTATTTCATCTCCAAATCTCATTAACATTCTTATGGCAGTTGGTGCTGTGTAGAACACGTTAACGCCGTACTTTTCTACATACTCCCACCAAATACCCGGATGTGGATATACTGGCACACCTTCCATCATGATTGAAGTAACACCGTTAGCCAAAGGTCCATAAACAATATAACTATGACCAGTAATCCAACCTACGTCTGCTGTACACCAATAAATATCATTCTCTTTTAAGTCAAAAACATATTTTGAAGTCATGTACGTATTAACCATGTATCCGCCGGTAGTATGAAGAACGCCTTTTGGCTTTCCTGTTGTTCCTGATGTATAAAGTATGAATAATGGGTCTTCTGCGTCTTGAATCTCCGGCGGACAATCTTTAGATGAATTTTTGATAAGCTTGTAAAAATCTACTACGTTATACTCTTCGTACTCGTCAGAAAGCTCGTTATCTCTATCCCAAAGTATTATTTTTTCTACAAAATCTAAATCTCTAATTGCTTCTTTTACTGTTGGGAATAATGGTATTTTTTTACCTCTTCTTTTTGTATAAGTTGCAGTAATTACAGCCTTAGCCTTAGCATCATCTATTCTGATTTTTAAAGCTCCTTCGCTAAATCCTGCAAAAACTACGCTATGTATAGCCCCGATTCTTGCACAAGCAAGCATTGCTATTGCAGCTTCAACAGTGTTAGGCATGTAGATAGAAACCCTATCACCCTTTTTAATTCCAAGAGATTTTAAACCATTTGCAAGCCTGCTAACTAAATCTAAAAGCTCACCGTAAGTCACCTTTCTCTCATTTCCTTCCTCATCTACCGAGATAAAAGCCACCTTATTTCTTTTGCCATTTTTTACATGTCTGTCTATACAGTTATAAGTGATGTTTGTTTTAGCATTTATAAACCATTTTGCATAAGGATAGTTCCATTCTAAAACTTTGTCCCACTTTTGAAACCATTCTAATTCGTTAGCAATCTCTTCATAGAAAGCCTCTCTATTCTCAATAGACTTCTTGTAAAGAGATTCATAATCTTTAACCCAGGCATTTTCTACTATCTCCTTTGGAGGATAGTATTTTTCATCAACCTTCAAAAGTAAATCTGCCTTTTCCATTTTTTAAACCTCCTATAACAGAGTTATATTTATTAAAATCAAACAGTATTTTACTGAAAATAAATTGTATGTCAAATTTTTCCTTAATTTTCAAACACTGTTTTATTAAATGCAATAAGATAATTTATTTCAGATTAAAAAGATATTGAATTTAAAATATTTTTTAATATAACAATGTTTGATTGCATATTTTTTATGCAACAATTTGTCATGAAATAAATGTTAAGAAATTTTAAAAAATAACGTAAGATTTTGATAAATAAATATTTTTTAAAAGTTATATACTTGGGGGTGAGAAATTAGTAGTGATTTTTACAGAATTAAAAAGAAGATCCTTCGGACTACGTCATCAGGATGACACGGAACGAGTCAATGTTATCATTCTGAGCGAAGCGAATAATCTCTTACTTTTCTTTTCAAATCAAAAAATCAAAAAATGAGATCCTTCACTGCGCTGCTGGATGACAAAAAAATTTGATTGATAAACATTAAAGGAAAGATAACATTATTTGTCATTCTGCTTCCGGCGAAGAATTTTCTCCATTTTACTTCTAACTTATTCACTCATTTTCTCTCCTTTTAAGAGGAAACATTTTAGCCTTCGGCTTTAGGATAACTCAACAAAGACAAGCTAAATTTATATTATATACATCATACAACTAACAGAAATTTTTAAAATACTCTCTATACAAGCACTTAACGAAAGTGTTCCAAAAATTCACATCGTCATTCTGAGCGAAGCGAAGAATCTCCTGTTTTTTTCTTTTCAAAAAATATTAAAAAAATATTAAAAAATAAGATCCTTCGGACTTACATCCTCAGGATGACAAAAAGGTAAATTTACAAAAATTTTAGAACACCCTATATAAGCACTTAACATCAAATATAAAAATCCCCCAAGGCTTAAACCTTGGAGGTAAGGTGTTGGAGGTTTAACCTGAAAACTTGTTAGAACAAAAATCCTAACTCAGCAGCAGATACTTTTGTATCTTTTGAATTTCCAGAGCTATCTTTAAATATTTTCTCATCTGAGTTTACATAAGAAACTTCAGCTCTAATGTATGTGTTTTTTGTTGGTCTAAATGTTGGAGTTGCTGCAATAGTCCAGGCTTTAGATACACTATTATAAATACCACTTTCTTTTCCCTTAGAACCATCATTCACATATTCAATTCTAACAGGTAAAGATAAATTACCAAATTTTGGAACAACATAGCCAGCTACACCGTAGCCTTTACTATCATTTCCAGAAACTTTTGCTGTACTATCTAACCATTGATAGTCAAAGTTAATTCCTACGTCTAAATTATCATTAATAGATTTTGAAAGGACAATATCTACCAAGTTTTTGTATGCTGTGTAATCATAATAAGATATTGCATAATTAACACCATAAAGCGTACCGAGAGAACCTACCGCATAAGCTCCAGAAGTTGGAAGTGAAGTGTTTCCATCTGAATATCCTTTATCTTTGCTTGCTTCTGCGTAGAATTTAATATCTCCTACTGCATAAGTGATTCTTGCACCAGGATAAATAAATGGCTGTGCAGACCATACAGCTCCGTATGTGATGTTTGGATTTGTAAATGACGTTGCAAGTTCGTATCCAATGTTTGTTGTAAGTAGTCCTGCATCAAGTGTTAGACTGCTAATTGGTTTATAGCTTAATACTGCATAGATAGGTCCAAAGCTTTTGTTTATGATAGCTTTATTATCAACCAATCCACCGTCATAAACTGTTGGAAGTAATACTGTTCCAAATCCTACATTAAAGCCAATTCCTCCATCCTTTGCATCAGAGCTAAGCCCAAGAATAAAGTTAGACACTTTAAAGCTGTCATGATTGCTATTGCTTGGACCAGTGTTGTTTGATGTAAAATAGCCTGTTGTCAATGCTCCATCAATTTTAATATCACTGTTTGCTACAGTGATCTGTCCAGCATTTGCAACTGCAACGCTGAAGATTGCTCCTGATAGTACTGCTAATTTTTTCATGACAAATACCTCCTTTAAATTAAAATTTTTATTAGATTTCAAAGCCTCTTTCTCCATGAACTGATTCATCAAGTCCAACAACTTCTATTTCTTCGTCAACCCTTGCTCCACCGGTTAAAATAGATGTGATGAAGTATAAAATAGCTGTCATGATAGCTGTATAGACTATGGTAGCTAAAACTGCTTCAAATTGGACTATTACCTGTCCCGGATTACCATACAGTAGACCTTTTCCGACAGAGTTTACGTTTGGATTTGCAAAAATACCCGTTGCAATCGCACCCCATATACCATTTAATCCATGCACTCCAAAAGCATCTAAGGAATCATCGTATTTTAACTTAGATTTTAACCAGTAAACGCCAATAAAACCGATTACACCAGATACTAAACCTATTACTATGCTGCCTATTATATCTACAAAACCTGCTGCAGGTGTAATTGCTACAAGACCTGATACTACTCCAGAAGCTGCACCAAGTAAAGTTGGTTTTTTAGTTACCATCCACTCAACTAACATCCATGTAATTGCTCCAAGAGCTGCTGCTGTGTTTGTTACTAAAAGAGCTGAAGCTGCAATTCCATCTGCTCCAAGTTCACTACCTGCATTAAAACCAAACCATCCAAACCATAATAAAGCTGCACCGGCAACTGTTAGCACGATTGAAGATGGCAAGATAGCTTTTTTGCCATAATCATTTCTTTTACCCAGTAGTATTGCAAGAACAAGCCCAGCAACCCCTGCGTTTATATGAACAACAGTTCCACCGGCAAAGTCTAAAGCTCCTAATTTTGATAAAAATCCTCCACCCCATACCCAGTGAGCTATAGGAGAGTATACAAAAGTTGCCCATAAAATAGCAAATATTAACCAAGCTTGAAACTTCATTCTTTCAATAACAGCACCGCTTATTAATGCCACAGTAATTGCAGCAAACGTTAACTGAAATGCAACAAACAACAACGTTGGAATATTTCCGGTTGCCCAAATATCATTTACAGATATTCCGGAGAGAAATATATTCTCTAAACTTCCAATTACTCCTCCAACATCAGTTCCAAAAGCCAACGAGTATCCCCATACTATCCAAACCACAGAAACAACACAGTAAGCTAAAAAGCTCATTCCAATCGTATTTAAGATATTTTTAGACCTTGTCATGCCACCATAAAATAAAGCAAGTCCTGCCGGTGTCATCAACATAACCAATGCAGTTGCAACCAAAACCCAAGCAGTATTTCCTACATCTAATTTCTTAGCCTCTTCCGCATAAGATAACAACGGAACCAAACTTGCCGTTAAAAACAACAGCTTTTTCATAACTATACCTCCTTTAAATTTTTTATAAAGCTTCTGTTCCTCTTTCACCAGTTCTAATTCTTACCGCGTCTTCAACAGGGGAGATAAAAATCTTTCCATCCCCAACCCTCCCCGTTCTTGCAGAAGTAATTATTGCTTCTATTACTTTTTCAACGATTGCATCATCTACGACCACTTCAATCTTAATCTTAGGCACGAAATCAATAACATACTCAGCACCACGATAAACTTCTGTATGACCTTTTTGTCTTCCAAAGCCTTTAACTTCTGTGATTGTAATACCAAAGTTTCCATGCGTTGACAAAGCATCTTTCACTTCATCAAGCTTAAACGGCTTAATGATGGCTTCAACTTTTTTCATAACCATTTCCTCCTTTCAAATGTTGTTAAAATCATTTAAAGCAAGTGTTATGCCAATTTAAAAAATATTAGTAATTCAATTACTTAAAAATTTTTGAATATTTAAATTGAGAATTTTTAAACAAAAAATAGACAGAGCAGAATTGTTGATTGCATATTTTTTATGCAAGATAAAAATTAATTCTTTCCAAAATTAACAAATGTCAAATACTTAATAAAATGGCACGAGTATTGCTAAATATTTAATAGAAACTTTCCATTAAAGGAGAAAACAAAGGAGAAAACAATGGTTAGAAAAACCAAGTATTTATTAGAATCAAACAGACACAGGTTATGTACAGCTTTAAAAACCTACATTGATAAAATTCCTGCAGATAATTTCGACGAAGATTTATTTTATAAAGTATTTTCTGAAGAATTTTTCATAGAGTTTCCATATATTGAGCTTGTTTACGTTTTAGATAAAGATGGAGTTCAGATTTCTGACAATGTTGTTAACCCTATCTTTTCTTCAAAAATCCCAAAAAAAGTTAAAGGATATGACAGGTCTAACAGACCATACTATAAAAAAGTGATAGCAAAAAAGATTACACAATTACACAGCCATATACATCTATCGTAACCTCAGACCTAACTGCAACCATATCAATTCCTGTATTGAATGAAAGCAATGAAATAATCTATATTTACTGTTTTGATATAGATTTAAAAGGCTTTATGTTTAATCAAGATATTGATGCTAATAAAGAAAGGTTTGATTTTTTAGTGAAAATATTCTATTCAATATTTAGCATTATCTTGGCTCTACTAAGCTTAAAATTAATCATATGGGCTGTCAGTTCTTTAACAGAGTTAAGTCTTGATATAAAACATATTTTTGAAGGCGTAATTTTAATAACTCTTTCCATTGCAATATTTGACCTTGCAAGAACTATTTTTGAAGAAGAAGTATTGATTTATAAAGACCCAAGAAAGCACTCTGAAACAAGAAAAACGATGACAAGATTTTTAGTATCTATCATAATAGCCGTCTCTATTGAAGCATTGATACTTGTGTTTAAATTCGCAATGACAGAGCCAAATAAACTTTTATACTCCTTAGGCTTGTTCATAAGCGTTGGAGTTTTAATAATATCCTTAGGTATTTATGTATTCTTAGGCTCAAAAGCTGAAATTAACATAAAAAGATTTGAAAGAGAACAAAAATGAATAATAAAAATATAGGATTTATGAATTTCAAACTGAGGGTGTTCTAAAATTCCTGCAAGTTTTATAATGTATGTGTAAAACGAGTTTATTTTTGTTCGTCATTTTGAGGACTTTAGCCCGAAAGATCTCCTCTTTTAAGGTCTTTTTACAGTGAAGAAGACATAAAGGTGGAGATTCTTCGCTTATGCTCAGAATGATACTTTAGAGGTATAGAGTATACGTCAAGTGAGAAATTCAATAAAAGTAGAAGATTCTTCGTCGACTGCAGAATGACAATGTTGATTTTTCTAAGCAGTCTCTTAAGTGATTAGGCTTTGCTTATGGATGTTAACTTGGAAACTCAGTGTAAAGCTCAATTTCTCACAAATGGAACTCTGTATCTCATATCCAGAATGTTTATAATTATAAATATGTTTTTATATCTTTTTTGAGTTGTAATATTATAATCTTCCCAGTAGCTAAAAGATAAACTCCAGCATCCCCTATTCCAATCAAAAGCTAAGCTTTTATTTTGTATGTATCCATACTTTAAGTTATTTAAAATACTTGCTCTAAAAGAATAATTTTTATAATTAACAAAAATACTGTTAGAAATCTGCTTTTGCGAGTCTTCTGTGCTTGTTCCTCTGTCATAAGTGTATGCAACGGAATAGATTATGTTGTCTCTAATCGGGGTAGAAAAGCTTGAAATAGTTCTTATAAGATTTTTCTTTTCTGTATCATAGTAAAGAACACTATCGGCAGAGTATTTGCCAATGTTTAAATAAATACTGTTTTTAAGTGGTTTAATATGAGAGTTATACATATTTTCACCAATATAATAATGATTTAAAAAAGTATATCCTTGAGATATCTCCCATCTTAGGAAGTTATTGTTCTTAAAATTAAGTATGTTAAATATGGAGAAATCTACATCCTCTTTTTCATTGATTCTATCAGACCTATCGTAGTATGGCAAGGAAGACTGATTTATTTTTGATATATATTCAAAAGAGATTTTTGGAATGATTATATGATTAAAATCTTTATAAGGTCTGAAAAATGTTGTTTGAGTAGTATTTTTAAACGGTAAAAGAAATCTTGAGTCAAAAGTATTATTTCCTTTTGTGTTTAAGTATAAAGTTAATCTTGGAGTTGCCTCAAAAGTGTTAAGAATTTTTCCAAAGTAGTTATAGTTAATAACTCTAAGAATGTTATCACTTCTAAGCCCGGTAGTTCCTTCTTCTCTAAAAAAGTAGTTATTATCTGATAGATAATCAAAATAAAATGGAAGGTCAAAAAATTTAGATTCTTTCCAGTAAAATCTTAACTGAGGAAGCCTTTGCAAAGTAGCTTTGTTATTCGGCGTTGTTAAGTCGTAAAGATAGTTGAAATTTAACTCTAATAGATACTTATCTGTATTAGTCCTTCCAAAAATATAAGACCTTGTGAAAGCTGTATACTTTAATCTCGAATAGTTATAAAAATCCTCAAAAAAGTATCTATCACTTGGAATATCTACTTTTGTGAAAAATTGCCAATTATAAAACGGAGAATAGTTAGTTTCAAGAGAAAATCTGTATCTAAAAGTTTTTGGGCTTTCAGGTCTGTTTTGCCACCAATCTTTTTTTCCAGACTCTCTAAATAAATCTATATTTGTTTTAAAATTAATACCTTTTTCAAAAACTCTTCTATATTCTAAACTTGTTCCAAAGCCTTGTTTATTTCTATAATCTGTTGTAAAAGTAATGTCTGAAGAGTCATTTATAACATAAAAGAAAGGTTGTCTGTAAACAAATGGGTTATAAGTATCCTGACCAATCATAGGATCTAAAAACCCGGTTTTTCTATCTGTTGTTGGGTATGAAAAATATGGAGTGTAAAAAATAGGAAGCCTGCAAAATCTAAAAGACATATTGTATGCTTTAAGTTGGTCGTTTTCTTTCAAACTTCCGGATTTGGCTTTAAAATTCCAATCGTATTGGTCAAAAGGACAGCCAGAAAATTCACCATCTTTAAAATAGTAAACATCTTTTTCTTTTTTTAGATAATAGCCTCTTACATAATATTGATTATCAACTTTTCCCTGATAGTCAAAAACCTCTCCTGAATCGTTTTCAAAATCATACCAACCATGAGACCCGATTCCTTCAAAGGTGTTTGTTTTTATGTAAAATTTTACCGGAACAGTTGCAATCTTTTTCTCAGAGTCATAGATTACCTTTTCTGATTTTAATACTTTATCGCCAGAAGTAATAACAACATTCCCTTCAGCTATTAAAATATTATCTTTTTCTCTTTCAAGTTTATCGGATTCTATGATAACTTTTTCTTGACCAAAGGATAGTGTTATTAAAAGTAATATAGTAATAATTAGGACTCTTTCCAACAATAACCTCAGAAAATTGTAAAATATTAACTATATTATACAAGAGGTAAAAGATGACAAACAAACCAAGAGAATGGCTTAGAGAAAAAAGTATAGCTAAAAAGGTTCTTACAGAATCTAATTTGATTTTAGAAGTGGTTGATGCAAGAATTCCTTTTGAAACAAGAAATAGTGTAATTGAGAGTTTAGCAAAAGAAAGAAATAAAAGTTTGATTGTGGTTTTAAACAAATCAGACCTTGTTCCAAAGGAGTTTATTAAAGAAGCTAAGGAAAAAATTGAAAAAGAGTTTCCTATAGTAATTTTTTCCGCACATAAAAATATTGGTGTTAAAGAACTGTTTGATAAAATTAAAGAGTTTGCCAACGAGAAAAAAATTGTAAAAATTGGTGTTTTGGGTTATCCAAATGTTGGAAAATCTTCTGTAATCAATACATTAAAAAGAAAAAAGGTAGCAACAACTTCACCAAAGCCAGGGATGACCGTTGGAGAAAAGCTTGTAAAACTTGACGAGAATATATTTTTGATAGATACTCCCGGCATAATAACCTTAGAGTTTCCTGAAGATTTAGCATTAAAAGGTTCATGGATTCCGGATAAATTAGAACAACCGGCAGATGTTGCTTTAAAATTGATAGAAAAAATATTGGCTAACAAAAAAGATGCACTTGAAGAGGCATATAAATTAAAATTACCAGATGAACCGATGGCAGCTTTTGAAGAAATAGGCAGAAAGTTAAATTACAAAATTTCCGGTGGCGAGATTGATTACGATAGAGTTGCTAAAAAGATTTTATGGGATTGGCTGAAAGGAAATATAAAAGCTTATTGGATGTAAAATGACAGGTAAAAATTTTTACTGAGGCTGCTTGCAAAAACCTAAATCGTCATTCTGGGCGAAGCGAAGAATCTTCTTCTCCTCCTTTATGTGTTCCCTATTTGTCATTCTAAAACTAAGTGAAGAATATCCTTTTTTAAAACATAGAATTGCAGGCAAAGTTCATCTCATTTTTAGCTCTAATAAAATTTTTGAAACGCACTTAGATTTACTCATTTCCAACTTCTACATCTTTAAGCCAATCCCTATTTTCTAAATACCAATCAACAGTCTTTTTAATACCCTCTTCAAAGCTTACCTTTGGCTCCCAGCCAAGAAGATTTTTAGCCTTTGTAATATCAGCCCAAGTTTCTTTTAAATCTGCTTTATGAAAAGGTCTATAATCAATAACAGCCTTTTTACCAAGGTATGCTTCAATGGTTTCAATAACCCTTTTTAAACTTATAGGATTTTTACCACCACCAAGATTTATAATCTCATAACCAAGCTCTTTAGTTGCTAAAATAGTGCCACTGGCAATATCATCAACGTATGTAAAATCTCTTGATTGAGAACCATCACCATATAAAATGATTGGTTTTCCTTCATCAATCCATTTTATAAATCTAAAAATACTCATATCAGGTCTACCGGCTGGACCATAAACTGTAAAATACCTTACAACTGATACATCAATTCCATAAAGATAGTGATAAGTGTAAGCCATCACTTCTGCAGCTTTTTTTGATGCAGCATACGGAGATATCGGTGTATTTACAGGCAGGTCTTCTTTGAATGGCATTGGCTGTCCGGCATACAATGAAGATGTAGAAGCAAGGACAAACTTTTTAACACCGTATTTTTTCATCAAATCAAGTAAATTCAATGTGCCATTTGCGTTTGTTGTCATATAAACATAAGGATTTATCATGCTGTATCTTACGCCAGCCCTTGCTGCTAAGTTAATCACTACATCAAATTTATAATCATTAAAAAGAATCTCTAAAGCTTGAAGATTTTCAATATCAACTGGATAAAATTTAAAATTCTCAAACTTTTCAAGGTCTTTTTTTCTGTATTCTTTTAATCTTACATCGTAGTAGTTGTTTAAATTGTCTACACCAATAACTTTATGCCCTTCTTTTAATAAAAATTCAGCAGTTTTCCAACCAATAAAACCTGCTGCACCTGTAAGCAATACTGTCTTCATTTGCTACTCCATATTTTTTAGTGTAAGATATTATTTTACCATCTAACTGAGGTTGGCTTATGGACAAATTAAAACATACACTTTTTGGCTTAGAATTTAAAAATCCTGTATGGACAGCTTCAGGAACTTTTAGCTATGGTCTTGAAGTCGCAAAAATATATGATTTATCATTACTTGGTGCTATAGTTGTTAAAGGATTATCATTAAAGCCAAGAAAAGGAAATATGCCAGAAAGAATTGTAGAAACGCCAGCCGGAATGTTAAACTCAATTGGTCTTCAAAATCCTGGAGTTGATTATTTTATAAATGAAACACTTCCTAAATTAAAAGAATACGATACTAAAATATTTGCTAATGTTTTTGGAGAAGATGAAGATGAATATCTTGCAGTAGCAGAAAGGCTTGATAGAGCAGATGGAGTTCATGGACTTGAGTTAAACGTATCATGTCCGAACGTAAAAAAAGGTGGAATCGCATTTGGAACAGACCCGGAGGTTTTATACAATCTTGTTTATAAAATGAAGAAAATTACAAAAAAGCCACTTCTTGTTAAATTAAGCCCAAACGTTAGCAACATTCTTGATACTGCCGATGCTTGCGTATCTGCAGGAGCTGATGGTTTGGTGCTTATAAATACACTTCTTGGTGTTGCTATAGATGTAGAAAGAGAAAAACCAATTTTGTCAACCATTACAGGAGGACTTTCTGGTCCTGCTATCCTTCCAATAGCTGTTAGGATGATATGGCAGGTTTATCAAAAATACGGTAGTAGAATACCTATTATCGGTGTAGGTGGAATATCAAACTACAAAGATGCACTGCAACATATATTGGCTGGAGCGTCTGCTATACAAGTAGGAACAGCAAATTTCTATGACCCTCTCTCGCCGTTAAAAATAATTGAAGATTTAAAAAATCATTTAGACAAAAAAGGTTATACACATTATACTCAATTAATAGGAAAAGCTCATCAAATGATAATAAAGGAGGTGTAAAAAGATGGTAGTTGTTTTAACAAAGTTTCCAATCAAAAAAGAGTTTAAAGAAGATTTTGAAAAAAGGTCTAAGGAAAGATTTGGAGAGCATGGAATTTCTCAAATGGAAGGATTCTTTGGTATGAAAATTTTATCCGGTAAAAGCTTTCCTTCAATGCCGGAAAACAACAATGTGTTAATTATTACATACTGGAAAGATATGGAGAGTTTTTTAAATTATACAAACAGTGAAGCTTTTAAGAAAGCTCATGAAAATCCGCCACCAAAAGAATGGTTTGCCGGACCACCCACCGTTGAGATTTATGAAGTAATAAAAGAAATATAAAAAGAATACGTTAATTTTATTTTATTTTAACTTTAAATTAAATGCTTGAAATTGCTTGATAAATATTTTATTATTGATTTAAATCATATTTTAGTAGGAGGTTAACAATGGGAGAAAACACAACTATCAGATGGTTGCTCTTCTTCTTCTTCCCAGCCCTGTTTGTCTATGGTTTATTGCATGTTTATTCATCTAAGCCAGCACAAGCTAAAAAGACAGCTGAGCTAACAGAAATGGAAGAAGCAGGAAGAAAGGTTTACAACAAGTTCTGTGTAGGATGTCACGGTGAGAACGGTGATGGAAACAGTATGGCAGCGCCTTTCTTTAAGGACAAGCCACCAAACTTCCACACTGGTGTATTTAGATGGAAATCTACTCCAGAAGGAACACTCCCAACAGATGAAGACTTGTTACACGTATTAGATTGGGGTATTCCTCAAACACCTATGCCTTCTTTCCATTTGGTACCAGAAGTTCAAAAAAGAGCAGTTATTGCTTACATCAAAACTTTCTCTGACAGATGGAAAAAAGAACAACCTGGAGAATCTGTTTACAGTCAAATCAAAAAAATTCCTGAATTCTTCGGAACAAAGGAATCTATTGAAAAAGGTAAAGAGTTATATGCTGCAAACTGTACACCTTGCCATGGTGAGAGCGGAAGAGGAGATGGTCCGTTAGCTTCAACTTTACCGGTTCCACCAACTAACTTAACTTATCCGGTTAGAGCAGCAGGTCCATCACCAAAAGACACGTTCAGGGTTTTAACTGTCGGTCTTGAAGGTTCTCCAATGCCAAAATTCGATCATTTATCAGAAGAAGACAGATGGCATCTTGTTTCTTACATTGCATATTTAATGAACCAAGGAAAATAATACAAGGAGGTGTAAACAATGGCTACCGCAACAGCAACAAACGAAGTACAATTAACCAACCTTGTTAACTATACCCTTGTTAAACTTCACGTTGCAATGGGTCTAATTTTCTTCATTATCGTTGGATTAATGGGATTTCTCTATTCTCTACAACTCGACGGTATCTATCCATTCCCAGGAATAGAGTTTTTGTCTCCTGGTAGAATAAGAATGATTCACACAGCAGGTGCTGCTTATGGATTCTTAGTAAACATGTTTACCGGTCTTCTTTACTGGGCGGTTCCAAGATTTACAGGTTATAAAGTTTTTGACGAGAAATATTTAGGTACATTTATGTTTGTTGGTCTTCAGGCGGCTGTATTAATTACAGTTGTTGCTATTCTTTTCTTAGGTCAAGCTGACAACGTTGAATGGGGTGAGACACCTTGGTGGATTGACCCTATAATTGTTGCTTGGTTATTGTTACATGCAATCCAATTTGGTACTCCAATTTTAAAAGCATCTCAAAAGGCTCCTCTCTACGTTACAGGATGGTACATTTCAGCAATGTTAGTTTGGACACCTCTTGTAGTATTCATGGGTAACTTTATACCAAGATTCTGGTCTGCAGGGTCTGGAGCTGGAGCAGTTCAATCAACATTTATTCACGACTTGGTTGGATTGTACGTTACACCTGTAGCGTGGGGATTAATGTATTACTTTGTGCCAGTTATTATGAAAAAACCAATGTGGTCTCATGGATTGTCATTACTTGGCTTCTGGGGGTTAGCATTCTTCTATCCATTGAACGGTGTTCATCACTTTATGTGGTCTCCAATTCCAATGTTTGCTCAGTATTCAGCAGTGTTTGCAACAGTTGCTATTGAGTTTGCAGTTACAACGGTTTTAATCAACTTCATGATGACATTAAGAGGTTCTGCTGAGGTATTAAAGTACAATGTGCCTTTAAGATACATGTATACTGGAGCAATTTTCTACTGGATTACATGCTTCCAATGTGCATTCCATGTTACATTAACATTCCAAAAAGTTATTCACTTTACAGACTGGGTAACAGGACACGCACATCTAATAATGTTTGGTACATTTGGAATGTGGGTTCTTGGAATGGCTGAGTATGTATGGCCAAGACTCTTTGGAAAAGAAACTATGTATTCTAAGGGAATGTCAGAAGGAGCATACTGGTTATTAACAATTGGTGTAATTGCAATGTTTGTTGACTTAACAGCTGCAGGATTAGTAGAAGGATTCGACTGGATTGGATTAAACCCATGGATTGACTCTGTTAACTTTGCAAAACCATTCTGGTACTTCAGATCTGTTGCTGGAATTATGATGTTAACAGGATTATTAATGTATGCTATGAACTTCTATAAAACTGCTACAGCTGGTAAAGGTCTTGAAGCTCAGCTAAAGCAAGCAGTATAAGGAGGGAATGAAAAATGGGTAAAATGGAACGTTTTCCTTTTGTGGTATTGGTAGCGGGATTAGGATTCTTTCTTTTTGCAGACTTTGTATCTTGGGCGTTGCCGATGTTTGTACTTAAAGACATTCCTATGAAGAAAGTTAGCGACCTTGCTGCAGAGGCAAAAGCAAAAAATACCTCTGCTTGGGCTGATTTTCAAAGATTGGCTCAGTACTATCCAGAACAATTTAAAAAATATTATGGTGAAGTAAATGAGGAATCGTTTGCGAAGGCTTTGAAAATTGGTCACCATTGGTATGTTGCTGAAGGTTGCTGGAACTGTCACTCTCAAATGGTAAGACCAGTTTCTAACGAGACATTAAGATTTGGTATTCCAGGAGTTTCTAACACTGTTTCTTATCCTTCTGAATATCAAAATGAATTACAAGCTCCTGTATTGTGGGGTACAAAAAGAATTGGCCCAGACTTAATCAGGGAGGCAGCAGTTCATAACGTAGACTGGCAAGTTGCACACCTCTATAATCCTGCTTCTACTTCACCAGGATCAAACATGCCAGGATATCCATGGTATTTTGAAAAGGATAAAAACGGAAATATAGTTCCTAATGATAGAGGAATTGGACTCTTAACCTACATAATGTGGCTTGGTTCTTGGGAAGTTAAGCCAACAAAAGAATGGGCTTTAAAATAACTAACGATTTGGAGGGTTTAACAGCCCTCCATTTTTAACAAATGTGAGGTGAAAAGATGAAGATAACCCAACGAACAGTTTCACTTATGATAATGTTTATTTTTCTGTTTGTAGTTGGGTCTATAATCGCAGTAAGAACCGTTGCTTATTTAGAAGCAGGCTTTGAATTAAAAGGATTCTTGGTTGAAGTTATATCTTATATTATTGCTTTAACTGGGTGGTTGATTCTATTTATTTATTCTTATCTGAAAGGTGACTTTAAAGACATAGAAGGTCCGAAATATGACCTTTTAGAAAGAGAGGAAAAAATCATTGAATCAGAAAAAAAAGCTGGGAGGTATTAAAACATGGCTGGACAATTGGAGAATACAAGAGCAATTGATAAAATTACTTATGTAACAGATGCTGTCCCAACATGGTGGATGATGTTCTGGATTGGATTTATTCTTTTCACAGTATCTTACATAGTTTTTGATTGGATACCTGATTTCTTAGGTTGGTTATCTGTAGTAGGACAAGGTACAGAAGCAGCTGATAAGTACATTTGGCTAAGAGAGATGATGAGAAATTAAAAAGATTTAAATCCAAATTCTAGTTTTTTTGTTAAGGGGCCACAAAGGCCCCTTTTTTATTTTTATCTCATATCTAATTTTATAAGTCCAGAAATTCCGGATGTAATTAAAGAGTTAAAAGAGACGGAACCAGTAACGTTAATTTTTTACAAACCGTCTCATATACATCTTATGCGAGAAATTCGATAAAAGAAAGTGGGAGATTCTTCACCAGCTACAAAATGACAGATTTAGATTATTTCTTGCCACTCTAAAGACCTTAGGCAGAAGAATCTCCTCTTTAAAATCTTATAAAAACTCCACTAATTTCCAAATTTCTCATTTTTCTTACTTTACTTTTCACCCGTCTTTATTCACCTTCAATAAATGGTTTTAAATATTTTGCTCTATGTGGATGTCTGAGTTTTCTTAATGCTTTTGCTTCTATTTGTCTAATTCTTTCTCTTGTTACCCCAAATCTTTTTCCAACTTGTTCTAACGTATGTTCTGTATCATCTTCTAAACCAAATCTATACCTTAAAACTTGCTCTTCCCTTTCTGATAAAGTTGATAAGACCTCATCTAACTGTAATCTTAGGGCTTGTTTTAACATGTGTTGCTCTGGAGAAAGAACAGATTTGTCTTCTATAAAGTCTCCAAGATGAGATTCTTCATCTGAACCGATTGGAGTCTCAAGAGATATTGGATCTTGAGATGTCCTAAGTATTTTTCTTACTTTATCAGCTGGCATTCCGGCTCTTTTGGCAATCTCTTCCGGAGTTGGTTCCCTACCAAGTTCTTGTACAAGCGTTCTTGATATTCTTAAAAGTTTATTGATAGTTTCTATCATGTGAACAGGAATTCTTATTGTTCTTGCTTGGTCTGCTATAGCTCTTGTTATTGCTTGCCTAATCCACCATGTAGCATAGGTTGAAAATTTAAATCCTTTCTTGTAATCATATTTATCAACAGCTTTCATAAGCCCTATATTTCCTTCTTGGATTAAGTCTAAGAATTGTAGCCCTCTGTTTGTGTATTTTTTGGCTATTGATACAACAAGTCTAAGATTTGCCTTCACCAATATTTGTTTTACATGATTGATTTCATTCCTGCCTGACTGGATTAAGTCTAAAACATGGTCAAATTCTGATGGGATTGTCCCGATTTTTTGTTTTATTTCTTCTATCTCGTCTCTTAATTTTAATGTTTCTGTTCTTAGAATTTCATACCTTCCATAAGAAAAGCCATGATCTTCAAGCTTTTTAAGAATCTCTGGATTTTTTTCATAATCTGGCGAAAGCATTAAATCTATATCAGGATGTATTTTAGAGATGATTTTTATTCTTTTTTCATAATCTTTTTCATTCTTCCTTAGTTTTGTATAAAGCTCTTTTAATTCATCTGCTATTTTATCTAATTTTGTGAATTTGATATTTAAGCTTTTGATAAATCTATTTAACTTTGCATGTTGCCATATAAACTCTTTTTTGTCCTCCAAGCTTCCTGTTTCTAAATATTTTTTTTCTTTCTCTAAAAGATCTCTGTATAGTTTAGCAAGTTCAAGACCTTTTTTGACAAACTCTGCTGTAATTTTATCGTAATTACCATTATTTTCTAAGCTAAACTCTTCAGATTCTGAAGCTTCTTCTTCATCCTCGACTTCTGGTTCATCTAAATTTAAGATATCATGAACCCTTGCTTTTCCATCTATTACTTTTGCCCATTCATCCAAAAGTCTTTCTGTTAAGAAAGATGTTCTTAAAAGCCCTCTAAATACTTTTTTTCTACCTCTTTCTATCTCCATTGAGTATTTGATCTCTTCATCTCTTTTTAAAAGTGGAATTTTACCCATTTCTCTAAGATAAAGCTTAACAGGATCATCGGCTTTATTCCAAACATCATCGTCGTTTAAGTCAATTCCTAAGTACTCTGAAATATCTTCATCCTCTGGTTTGATTTTTTCATCATCTCTAACGTCAATGTTTAACTCATTCAAATACTCAATAAGGCTTTCTATATTCTCATCAGATGAGAAGAACTCTTCATCAACATACCTGCTTATTTCTGCATAGGTTACATACCCTTTCTCTCTGGCAAGGTTAATAAGAGTTCTTACGTCATCCCTGTCGTGTAAGTTAATCATTTTTGCATCAACCTCCTAAAGTTTATTTATTGAGTATTGGTTCAAACATACGATGTTTTTTTTCATACTCTCTTACAAACTCGTTTAGAATGTGTTGAAAAGATGCATAAGATGGTTGTATTTTAGTGTCTTGGATTATGTCTGATATTAATAGCTCATATTCAGCGTCGTTCTTGATTAAATCTATAATATATTGTATTTTTTCTGGAAGAAAAGATATTTTATCAAAAATTTCATCTTTTAATACTTCTGGATTCTGGTAAATATACTTAATAAAAACTCTTTCTTTATAGGTTAATCTTAAATTTAACTTATCAGCTTCTTCTATCTCAGATTGATCTTCTCTTTCAGGCTGCTTTTTTATTTTATCAATATCTGACTCTATTACTGATGACGTTTTATCAAGCATTTGAGATAGATAGCTTACATAACTTGCCTTTAATCCAGGGTCTTTAACATTTGCTAAAATCTTTAAAATATAGCTATAGATCGCTCCATACCTCATCAGCTGTCGTTTATCTTCTAAGTTATTTATTTCTTTAAGTTTTCGTGTCAAAAAGAATATAATATCTTCGGCATTGTTTATAATTTCTTTTACAGCATTTAAACCTTTTTTTGATAGTTCATCCGGGTCTTTTGCTTCAGTATAATAAGCGTATCTAACAGTAATTCCTTCAGATAATAAAATTTTTGCTGCTCTTGTCGCTGCCTTTTTTCCAGCTTCATCAGAGTCAAACATAACAATAGCTTCATTTACATATTTTTTAAGAAGATTGGCATGCTCTTTTGTAAGAGCTGTTCCGAGCGTCGCAACAACATTCTTAATGCCAATTTGATATAAAGATATTAAATCTATATAGCCTTCGACAATTACAACTTGACTTTTTTCTTTTATGATTTGACTATTTTCAAAAAGTCCATATAAAACTTTACTTTTTTTATAAACTTGGGTTTCCGGTGAGTTTAGATACTTTGGATGTCTGTTTTCATCTATAGCCCTTCCGCCAAATCCTACAATATTGCCTTTATGGTCTTTGATAGGAAAAATTATTCTTCCGCTAAACTTATCATAAATTTTGTCATCATATGTAGATATCAAGCCTATTTTGTTTAAATCTTCAATAGATATATTATTTTCTTGGATAAATTTATTAAATCTTTCTGGGTTTTCTGGAGAGTATCCTATCTCAAAGTCTATAATCGTTTGAGGTAGTATCCCTCTTTTTCTTAAGTATTCTCTGGCTACTTGACTTTCTTTAAGCTGGTTTTTATAAAAATCTGTAATCTGCCTTGTGAGAGAGTATAAACCTTTTAAATGTTTTTCTTTATCACTACCTATGTACTTAACTGTTATTCCATACTTTTGGGCTATTTTTACGACTGCTTCAGAGAAGGATACTTTTTCATATTCCATTACAAATTTGATAGCATTTCCACTAATTCCACAGCCAAAGCATTTAAAAATATTTTTTGTTGGAGATACTGTAAAAGATGGAGTTCTTTCGCTATGGAAAGGACATAAAGCTACATAAACTGAACCTACTTTTTTCAAAGATAGATAATCTGATATTACATCGTAAACATTAGCAACTCTTTGGACTTCATCAATTGTTTCAGGAGATATAGCCAATAAAACTCACCTTTTAAAAAGTAATTTGCACAAGGTATTAATATATTGTTTAAAAAAAATTTTTCAATAGGCTCTTCCAATTTTTACAGAACGACAAAATTTCGTCTCTTTTTCATTAATATCTAAATTCAAATCAGGAAAGGTTAGTTTTTTAATTAGGGCAGCTTAAAGACTGCCCAAAAAGTTGATGATATATCGTTTTTTTACGTCAGGCGAGAAATTCATAAAAACAGGAGGTTCTTCGCCGCTGTAGAATGACAATACTTTACTCCTACCTTTTGTGATGACAATTCATGAATTGCCTTTACTTTCAATTCTCTGCCGTCCTGATGACTTTAGTCCGAAGGATCTCCTATATTTATGTTTTTAAGATCCTTAATTTCTTGCCAAAAGTATGCATCTTTTTTGTTGACTTTTCACAGCCAATAATAACTTTCTAATTATCTCACTTACTTTAAAGCGTTTAAAACTTTTTCATCAAGCTCTAAAGCCTTTTGTATGTTGCCGGTGTGTTCAAATGGAATAGTTCCTTTAACTGTTGCACCTGGGAACAAGTTGTCAACAACAGATTCAACATTTACTTCTACCACAGAAACAGGAAAAGAAATAGTTTCTATTTCATCTTTAACAATCTTAGCCGTACCGTAAATAGTTGCTGCTATAGATGGACCAAATACAGATATTGCCACATTTGGGTTTTCTTTAATATTGTTTATTGATGCAGAATTTTTACTTAAAGCTACTTTTATCGTTTTTTCATCTGTAGCTATTAGCCATGAAACGAATGCCAAATGTGGTTTATTATCTTTCACTGTTGCAAATACTGCCGGCGTAAAATCTTTGAGTAAATCTAATATGTCTTTGTTAAGCATAGTAATACCTCCGTATTTTAGTGATGTAATAAATTTACCGGCAGATTTTTAAAATAACAATGCTAAAAATCAGATTATACTTGTGCCAGCTGCATTTTTTCTATGTTTACACCTTCAGGGTTAACTGGAACTACACCTCTTTCAGCTATTCTCTCATCAATTCTCTTTGGTTTGAGAGTTTTAATGATGTATTCCATAGCTTTAAAAGTTTTTTCCTTGCCACCACAGGTGTAAACGTCTATTGCAGCATAACCATGCTCTGGCCAAGTATGAATAGAGATGTGGGATTCTTCTAAGAGTATGACTCCTGTTGCACCGTGAGGATTAAACTGATGGAAATGAGATGATAATTTACTTAAGTTTGCGTACTTAACTGCACCTTCAAGAAGAGCTTTTACATCTTCAACATGGTCAATTTTTTCAAAATCTACACCGTATAGGTCCGCTAAGATATGCAGTCCGAGGGTTTTTTCCATTTTCTTTCCTCCTTAATAATTTTTTTGAAGTACATTTTCGTCGGGCTATTACTGCCCATGATAAGAAACCTCCTTTACTCAGGATAAATTTGAAAATAATATTATAATTCAAATTTTAAAAATTTAAAATACTTTTGCACAAAAAATATGCAACTTAAAACTTCTTTAACTTTATGATATAATTTTTTCTTAAAAATCATTGAGAGGAGTGAATAGATGAACGTAGTAGTGGAAGCAAAAGAATTATTAAGAACTTTAACAATCGAGGATGAAGGACAGAAAGTAAAAGAATTGGCAGAAGAAGTAATCAAGGAAATATCTAAAGTAGCAGAAGTAAAAGGATTTAGAAAAGGTCATGTTCCAAAGGCTATAATAAAGGCAAAATATAAAGATGCTATAAAGGAAGAAGTGGCTAAAGCATACATCGATAAATATCTTCCCGAAATTCTTGAAAAAGAAAGTCTAAAACCAGTTACACCTGAAATATTATTCGGCGATGTAAAGCTTGAAAATGATGAAAAATTATCGATGAAAGTTAGCTTTGAGGTTGCTCCAGAGTTTGAACTGAAACCTTACGAAGACATAGAAGTTGAAGTTGTCAAACTTGAAGTTAAAGATGAAGATATAGAAAATGCTATCAAAAACATCTTAGAAAACAATGCTACATATGAAGATGCGGATAAAGAAATAGAAGATGGTGATAAAGTTAAGGTCAAGTATCACATAATTTCTGATAAAGGCGAAGAAGAAGAGGATGAATTTGAAACCATAATTGGTTCAGGCGCTTTGAGAAAAGAGGCTGAGGATGCTATAAAAGGAAAAAAAGTTGGTGATAAGGTAGAGCTTGAAAATGTACCTTTATATAATGAAAAAGGTGAAGAGATAGGTAAGGCAAAAATAAAGTTAGAAATTTTAGAAGTAAAAAGAAAAGTTGTTCCAGAATTCAATGATGAGTTTGTAAAATCTATGGGTCTTGGTGAAAACGTAGAAGAAGCTAAGAATAAAATTAGAGAAAATATAGAAAATCAATTAAAAGCGCTTAGAAAACAAGAAATTGAACAAAAGATTTTAGATAAATTAGCTCAAGAATATGATTTTCCAGTTCCAGCTTCTCTATTAAGGTTGGAAATCGAAAATTTAACTCAAAGATACATAGATCAGCTTAATAGTTATGGAATTGAACCAAACAAAGAAATTCTTGACGCAGCAAGTGGAAACTTGACTATAACAGCTATAAATAATGTCAGAGTCATGCTTATTCTTTCAAAAATCGCTGAAAAAGAGGGTATCGCTGTATCTGACGAAGAGTTAGATGCACAAATTTCTAAATTGGCACAGTCTTACAACGTTTCATTTGCTGATATGAGAGAGTATTTGATCCAAAAAGGCATGCTAGAAGGAATTAAATCAGATATTGCAAGACAAAAAGCACTTGACGTATTGGTAGAAAAGGCAAATATTAAAGAGATATCTGAAGAAGAGTTAGAAGCTAGAGAAAAACAAGAAAATAAAGAGGAGCAAAATGGATAAGATTTTAAATCAATTAATACCAATAGTTATAGAACAAACACCAAGAGGTGAAAGAGCATACGATATATACTCAAGATTATTAAAAGATAGAATAATTCTTCTTGGAACACCTATCGATGACCATGTTGCTAACTTGGTTGTTGCACAGCTTTTATTTTTAGAATCTGAGGATCCGGATAAGGATATTTATATGTACATTAACTCTCCCGGTGGTGTGGTTACTGCCGGACTTGCCATTTACGATACTATGAACTACATAAAACCAGATGTAGTTACAATCTGTATGGGACAAGCAGCATCCATGGCAGCTTTTTTGCTCTCTGCCGGAACCAAAGGAAAAAGATACTCTCTGCCAAATGCAAGAATAATGATTCATCAACCAATTGGTGGATTCCAAGGACAGGCTACAGATATAGAGATTCATGCAAGAGAAATTCTGAGACTTAAAAGAATATTGAATGAATATCTAGCAAAGCACACAGGACAGCCAATTGAAAAGATAGAAGCAGACACAGAAAGAGATTACTTTATGTCTGCTGAAGAAGCTAAGGAATATGGTCTTATAGATAAAGTTATTTATAAAAGAGGTGAAAAATAAGAAAAATGGCAAAAGAAAAAAAATGTTCTTTCTGTGGAAAACCAGAAAGTAAAGCAGATGTATTAGTAGAAGGTCCTAATGATATACTCATTTGTGATAGTTGTGTAGATAAACTTGCATCTATAGTTAGAGAAGAGCTTGAAAACAAAAAGTTTGAAAATTTATCAGAACTTCCAACGCCTGCAGAAATAAAAGCTAAACTTGATGAGTACGTTATAGGTCAAGAAAAGGCAAAAAAGATTCTATCTGTAGCGGTATACAATCATTACAAAAGAATATATCAAAAAGAGTTATTTAAAGATAAAGACGTTGAGATTGAGAAAAGTAATGTTTTACTTATTGGTCCAACAGGTTCTGGTAAGACTCTTTTAGCAAGAACTTTGGCAAGAATCTTAAACGTACCTTTTGCCATTGCAGATGCTACAAACATCACTGAGGCAGGATATGTTGGTGAAGACGTGGAAAGCATTCTTGCAAGATTGCTTCAAAATGCTGATTACGATGTAGAAGCAGCAGAAAAAGGAATTGTTTATATAGATGAAGTAGATAAAATAGCAAAAAAATCCGGAGATAATCCATCCATTACAAGAGATGTGTCTGGTGAAGGTGTTCAGCAAGCTTTATTGAAAATATTAGAAGGAACAATTGCAAACGTGCCACCACAAGGCGGAAGAAAACACCCGCACCAGGAGTTTATTCAAATTGATACAACAAACATTCTTTTTATTCTCGGCGGTGCTTTTGTTGGACTTGAAGATATAATCAAACAAAGAATTGGGAAGAAATCTATAGGTTTTGATGCAGACATAAAATCAAAATCAGAAGAGAAAGATTTATTATCCTTAGTCCAGCCAGAAGACCTTATAAAGTTTGGATTGATACCAGAATTTCTTGGTAGAATGCCAGTTATAGCAACCTTAGAAGAGCTTGACGAAGATGCACTTGTGAGAGTCTTAACGGAGCCAAAGAATGCTTTGGTGAAACAATATAAAAGCTTGCTTGCAATGGATGGAATAGAGTTAGAGTTTACAGAGGATGCTTTGAGGGAGATAGCAAGAGAAGCTATCAAAAGGAAAACAGGGGCAAGGGGTTTGAGAGCTATTATAGAGGACTTAATGCTGGATGTTATGTATGAAGCACCAAGTCAAAAGACACTTAAGAAAGTAATTATCGATAAAGATGTGGTTCTTAAACAAAAACCACCAATCTATGTTTACGAAAAAGCAAGCTAAGAATGGGTAGTTTAAAAAGTGTAAAGTTTGTAAAAAGTGCAGTTAAACCGGAAGACTTTCCGCCACCAAACAAGCCAGAGATAGCTATCGTTGGTAGGTCTAACGTGGGAAAGTCTTCTCTAATAAATGCGATCTTTAAAAGAAGTATCGCAAAGGTAAGTGCAACACCTGGGAAAACAAGACTTATTAACTTTTTTCTCTTAAATGATGATATTTACTTTGTAGACCTGCCGGGTTATGGATTTGCGGCTGTGTCACATAAAGAAAGGCTAAGTTGGAAAAAGATGATAGAAGATTATCTTTTAAATAGAGAAAATCTAAATTTGATCATAATGCTTGTAGATACAAGATATCCACCTACCAATCTTGATGTTTTGATGAAAGAATGGCTTGAATCTTTTGAAAAGCCTTACGTAGTTGTTGGCACAAAAATAGATAAGTTAAATCAAAGCGAAAGAGCAAAAGCTGAAAAAATTATAAGAGAGACTTTAGATTTAAGCAAGGAAGTTCCAGTTTATTTAGTTTCTGCAAAAGAGGGAACAAATATAGACAAGCTTACAAATGACATTTTATCAATGGTTAGGCTTGAGAGTTGATGGCTAAGAATGTTCTGGAATTTTTCAAGTGGTATCTATAAAAATGCCGAGCCTGCTTACAAAAATCCACATAATCATTAACCAACAAAGAGTTTCCGTCTTTTTAACTATACGTTGGACGAAAAATTGGGTAAAAGGCAGGAAGATTCTTCGTACGGTTGCAGAATGACAAATAGGGTTATCCTTCTTTTAATGTTTATCAGTCAATCTAACGGTCCTGCAATGATTTATATCTCTGATTTGCTAAAATATTAAAATCACTTTTTAGTAAGGGAGTTTTAAACGATAGAGTTTTTAATCATTCTTATTTTGCTTATTCTATACTTAGAATTTAGACCTTTTAAAGTATTAAAATTAGATAAAGCAGAAGAAGAGAGTATACCTTCTCATAATCTATATACATACAACGTTATAGTCCATGTTCATACGCAGTTTTCATTTGATTCACTCGGTAAGCCATCAGACATAAAAAAAGCTATGGAAATTAACAATATTGATTATGTTTTCATCACAGACCATGATAATCTTGATTATAAATATTTTGAAGATGATAAAGTATTTGCAGGTATAGAAAAAAACACACCGGATGGCAGATTACTGCTTCTTGGAAATCAGCTACCTGTAATATCTCACCCACATAACTTTGATTTTGACCATTACAGATGGAAGGGAAAGTTTAGAAAAGGCTATCTGTATGAATTTATTGACATAAAAGATATTATCGTATGGAACAAATTTTTTACAGGCATCTGTCTTATAAAAAACCTGTTGATTCTTCCAATTTCAAGAAATTTGATTCACAAATGGAACTGTCTTATTCCTATTGATAAATGGAGAGAGCTTTATTTTACAAGAGCAAAAGGATTAAACATTATTGGTGGTTTAGATTTACACGTAAAGGTTGTTTACCAAGAAAAAACCCACGGGGTATTAATTCCTTCTTACAAATCAGGCTTTAAATGGCTTATCAATAAAGTCTACTCAAAGGAACCTTTAAATTCAAAAGAAGATGTTTTAAAGTCTCTTTCAGATGGCAATCTTTATTTAAGCATAAATCAAAACTTTATTGATATATTTGCTATAGACAAGAAAGGTATTAAAATTCTCGGCGAAAGAGTTTGTAAAGATGGTAAAATTTATTTTTCCTTTGATAAAAGCAAGAGGGTTAAAATCTTATTTAAAGATGGTAAAAAAGTTTTCATAACAGATAAAAAACATTTTTCTTATAAACTTAAAGAAGAAGGCATTTATCATTTAGAAGTTTATGAGTATGATTTTAGAATTTTTAATCTTTACTTTGGATTTAGACCTGTTGTAATAACTAATTTTTTTGAGGTTGCTGGTGAGGAATGATTGGGAAGTTAGCATTAGATGGAATGTTAAATTATTTTATTTGATAAATTCAAGAAGAAATAGCTTTCTTGATAAGTTTTACAAGTATTTCTTTTACATGGGAAAATCTTACTCAATTCCTGTCTATATTTTGATCTTTTATATCTTTTTAAAGGATTTTAACTTTCTAAAACATTTGATGGCAAGTTTACTAATAACAGGAATAATTATGCCGGCTTTAAAGTATACATTTAGACATAAACGACCTTCAGCTTTACTTGAAAATGTAAACCTTCTTGAACCTGTATCTTTAAAGAGCTTTCCGTCTGCCGATAGTGGCTACGTTTTTACAATTTTTACTGTCTCTTTATTTTATGGAAATATCTATCTATCTTTAATTCTTTTGATTATAGCTTTAATAATTGGTTATGGAAGGGTCTATATGGGAGCACACTTTCCACTGGATGTATTAGTTGGTTATTTTTTTGGTTTCTTGGCAGGAATTCTTGGAAATTATTTAGTTAAATTTATACCTTAGATGAAAAATTAGGAAATGCCCGGCTGTATTAGTTATTAAAAGTGCAGATACCGCTATTTCATTAAAACCAAGCCAGCCAAACCATAACAAACCTGCTCCGGCAACCGTTAAAACTACAGAAGATGACAAGATTGCTTTTTTACCAAAATCATTTCTTTTGCCCAATAATAGTGCAAGTGCAAGACCTGATATTCCAGAAGCAGTTTCTACAACCGTTCCACCTGCAAAGTCTAACAATCCAAGCTTTGATAAAAATCCACCACCCCAAACCCAGTGAGCAACAGGTGAATATACGAAAGTTATCCAAAGAATTACAGATATTAACCAAGCCTCGAATTTCATTCTTTCAATAACTGCACCACTGACTAATGCTACTGCAATTGCAGCAAACGTTAAATGAAATGCTACAAATAATAAAGTTGGAATATTGCTCACTGACCATATATCATTTACAGAAATGCCATTTAAAAACGCATTTTCCAAGCTGCCTATTATTCCTCCAATATATTTTCCGAAAGCCAGTGAGTATCCCCATAGCACCCACACTACAGAGGAATCAAGCTTGTTGTTAAAATCAATATTTTTTCATCTTTAACCACCTCTTGAAAATTCTCAAATCAGTAGAATACGCAACTTTGATGTCAAAATTAAAAATATAAGTTTTTCAATATCTTAAATAATTATCAAATATTTTAAATTGAATAAAAATTCAGCAAATTTATAAAACTTTTGCACGTTTTTGTGCAAATCACACTTTACTTCTTACATTATCATATTTTAATAAGAGTGTCCCAAAATTTTTGTAAATTTACCTTTCCTTGTCATCCTAAGGGTGTAAGGCCGAAGGATTTCCTCCCTTTAAAATAGGGGAATCTTCACTTTGCTCAGAATGACAGTGTGGATTTTCGGAACAGTCTCATAGAAAAACACAAAAGAGTATCAAATCAGAGACTAGTTCTTAGATTTACGTTCTCAAGATAACAAATAGGTTAACATTAAATCAGAAAACATGTTTAGAACATTTCTACTCGTACTTATTCCGCTTCTGAATAAAACTTACAAATTCATTTGCATCTAGAACTATTCTTTACCCTTCTTATTTAAATCCTTTAACACAAAGCTAACGGGTTGCTGTGGTGAGCAACAACTTTTAATATTAATATTCATTCTGTTTATAATTTCATTGTAAGCTTCTATAAAGTTTAGAACCTTACCGCCAAAGCCTTTTGAAAATTTTTCTGCATCATCTTTATTTATAAATGGAATAACACTTGGACTGCAACATGGAACTGCAGAACTTCCTACTACATAATAAGCATCAAGGGCGTTAATAGGCTTTTCTGTGATGAAATCGTAAGTTAATGCTGATACATTCTTTTCTGCGTAATTCTGATGAAGCATCAATCCGCAGTGTTCACAGCAAGCTTCTACAATCTTACTTCCTTCAACTATTATTTTATAAGGATGAGACCTTGTAATAGGCTTTTCACAGATTGGACAGGATTTAATAGGGATAGTTTCTTTATTTTCAACTGTATTTAAAGTTACAGAACCATGCTTTCTCTTAACTTCTCCTTCTCTTTCAAGCTCTCTTATGTCACGGTAAATAGTCATCGCAGAAACGCCAAATATATGACTAAGCTCCTTAACTGTTACTTCCTTTTTTTCTCTAAGTATTCTTAATATCTCTGCCTTTCTTTCTTTATCTGTTAGCATCCTATATAGCTCCTTTTGTTGATGGAACTTCTAATCTTCTTGGGTCTAATGATACTGCTTCTTTTAATGCAATTGCAAAAGATTTTGTTAAACATTCAGCTATATGATGAAGATTATGACCTGCCAAAGCTTTTAAGTGCATGGTTATTCCAGCTGAAAGTGTAAAACCTTTAAAGAATTCTCCCATTAGTTCAAAATCAAAATTGGTTATCTTGCCTCTTAGTCCAAAATCATCATAAAAAAGTAATGGTCTGCCAGAAAGGTCAATGCTACACATTGCCAATGCTTCATCCATTGGAATTATACTATATCCAAATCTTTTTATGCCCCTTTTATCTCCAAGTGCTTCTTTTACAGCAAGACCTAAAACAATACCAACGTCTTCTACTAAGTGATGATGGCTAACATGAACATCTCCTGTTGCCATGATTTCAAGGTCTATCATGGAATGAAATGAAAAGCTTTCAAGCATATGAGATAAAAATCCAACTTGCGTATCTACTTTATGTTTACCTGTGCCATCTAAATTTATTGATAACTCTATCTGCGTTTCTTTTGTTTCTCTTTTGATTAAAGCTTTTCTGCTCATTTCTTACCACCTTTCCAAAATTCTTTAAACGGACTTTTTCTTTGGTCTTCTCCTTCAACCTTTATAGGAATACAAATCTCGTTTAATCTTGATGCTATACCTTTTCCAAATTTACTTTCAATACTATCTACGATTTCTATCTCATCTTCTTCATCTAAGGATATGTTAGATGTTATTATAACAGGAAGTTTATCATTATATCTACTGATAATTATATAATGCAAAATATCCTTCGCCCAGTCAGTAAGCCTTTCACTTGCCAAATCATCTAAAACCAAAATTGGAGCTTTTATCACACTATCTAAAAGATATCTTGTACTACTACTTCCTTCAAACGTAGATTTTAAATCGTATAATAGTATTCTTGTATCATAAAACAAACCTGTAATGCCTCTTTTAAAATAAAACTCTTTTAAAATACTAACTGCCAAATGTGTTTTTCCTACGCCATGCTTTCCATAGAAGAAAATTCCTTTTCCTTCTAAATAATCATCACTATAAATATATTCTTTAATCTTTGTTAAAATAACATGATGTGAAGGATGATTTGGGATGAAATTATCAAGGTTTGCATGGTAATATTTTTTTGGAATATTAAGAGCTTTATTTAATTTTTCTGTATTTTTAAAAAGCTGACATTCGCACCTAACAACTTCATTATCTTTAAAAATCCAGCCGATATCATTACATATCGGACATTTTATCTCTTCTTTAACTTTTTCCATGAAGACCTCGCTAAGATTTTAAAATAATAGAAAATTAAGTCAGAGATATTATATAATAAAGATATATAAGTTCAATATGACATTAAAACCATGTTATTAGAATTTTTAAAATGCGATCTGTCGGGCTAAAGCTTTCAAGGTAATGCATTTATATAAGTTTAGAAGTAAATGTGTTAAATTTCATGCTCAAAATACAGTAATGTTTAGAAACCGAGGGGCAAGGTGCTAAAAAAACTTATTTTTGGTGTTTTAGCAGTTATAAACATAGCTTTTGCAGAAGAAATAACCATTATTGGTGATAGTTTAACCGTTGGTGCCGAAAAGTATATTAGATACTATATTCCAAATGCTGTAATAGATGCAAAAGTAGGAAGGAAATTTCAAGAAGCAATGGATAGAATATTAGATTTAGAAAGCAAAGGATTGCTAAAGGATATAGTAGTGATAGCATTAGGGACAAACGGATATTTTTCAGTAGAAGATGGGTTAAAAGTTATAGATTATCTACAAAGTAGAAATAAAAAAGTAGTTTTTGTAAATACAAAAGTTCCTCGTTGGTGGGAATCAGATGTTAATAATACTTACGAAGAGCTAAAAAGATTAAGACCCAATATTATAATAATCGATTGGAAAACATTAAGCAACGTAATATGTTCAAGAGATGATATCCCAGAATGTTTTAGAAAAGACGGTTACCATCTAACAGACATGGGTAGTTATCTATTTTCATTGTTAATATACAAGTATACACATGAACACGCTAACTAAGATTGACGGTTTAGATGGTTTTAGAGGAATTTTAGTCCTTTCTGTAATTGTATTTCATGCTTTTTTAGTTTTTTCACCCGAGAATTTATCCAAGTTTAACGGTGGATTTTTAGCTGTAGAGTCTTTTTTTGTATTGTCAGGCTTTTTGATCACAAAGTCATTGATAGTAAAGAATAAAAAATTAAACAATTTCTCTGAAGTTTATTTAGACTTTTTAAAATCAAGATTTTTAAGATTATTTCCAGCTTTTATACTTCTTTCTATTATTGAAATATCTTTTATTCATCTATTTTTTCCAGAAAAACTAAAAAATCTCCTAAATGAATTACTTTTTGGCTCTTTAAATGTTTATAACTGGTGGCTAATAATAAGAGAAGTTCCATATTTTGAGAGATTTCAAGAAACTTTATTTAATCTTCATTTTTGGTCGTTATCAATAGAATGGCAGTATTATTTAATTTGGAGCGCTGTATTTTTAATTCTGCTTAGGTTTAGCAAGACAGTCGCATTAATATTTACAATTATGTTTGCTTCATTTTCAGTATTAGAAATGTACGTGTTTTATAAAATGTATGAAAACATAGATAGAGTCTATTTTGGAACAGATACTAGATTCTATTCTTTTATGATTGGCTCACTTTTAGCCTTAGCTGAAAATAAGATTGAAAAAAGAAATTGGATATTTTTAACTATAGGAATTATTTCTTTAATTCTTTTATTGGCATCCTTTTTATTACTTAACAATTACGAAAGTTATATGTATCCGTTTGGATTTTTAGTAGTTTCAATTATTTCAGCTTTGCTTATATTGTCGGTGTTAAAATCGGAATTTTTTGATAAATTACTATCTTTTTATCCACTTTCCTATATAGGTGTAAGAAGCTATTCATTATATCTTTGGCATTTTCCAATATTTTCTTTTTTAAGTTTGTTTTATGGGAAAAATATTCAAGAAGCTGTAATTTTAGGTTTTATTTTAAGCTTTTTAATCTCAAACATTAGTTATCTTCTTATTGAAGAACCTTTTAGAAGGTTAAATTTCCTGAGTTTGTATGATTTGAAAGTTGTTTTAAATCTCTCTATCAGCTCTGTTTTATTAGGTTTGGTTTTCGGTTATTTATCCTTTTCTACAGACACAAATCTTGCTAAAGAGAAAAATGTAGAAAAAGCTGCATTTTTGTCTATAAGTAATGATAAAGTTGTATCTGAAGAGATAAATGTCAGCAGTTTAGATAAAAAATCTCAAAAAGATAATACTAAGGAAAACGAAGAAAATCCTTTGGAAGAGATAAAAAATATTGAAGTTGGAAATTCAAATGGTGAAGTAATCTTAATAGGAGATTCTGTTTTACTTGGTGCATCAAAGTATGTTCAAGATTTTTTAAAAAATGCATACATAGATGCTAAAGTAGGAAGACAGTTTAAAGAAATTTATTCTTTATTAGAAAGCGGAAAGTTAGATAAGTATAACAAAATTGTCATTGCTCTTGGCAATAATGGTTATGTTAGTAAAAAAGATTTAGAGGATGTTATAGAAAGACTTAAAGATAAAGAAATATACTTAATTACTGTAAAAGTTCCAAGACCATGGCAAAATCAGGTTAACAATACATTTAAGGAAATTGCATCAGAATATAAGAATGTTAAAATCATAGATTGGTACGGTTATAGCAGAGGAAAAGAAGAGTTATTTGTAAATGACAAGGTCCATCTAAATAACAAAGGCGCTAAATACTTTGCAAGCTTAATTGCTAAAAATTTAGGAGTTGAATACAAGAACTATGAACCACAACAAGAGATAGACGACATGCAGAATTACTATAAAGTTGAAGCAAAAATCAGTAAAAAGGAATTTTTGGATTATGAAAAATCAAACATTTCTGAAAAGCGTTCGAATAAAGATAAAGAGATAAAAGGTGAAAATATGGAAAATGTTATTCTTAAAGAGCAAAACAATTCAAATGATGAAATTGAAAATATAATTCTATCTGCTCCAGGTCAATAAAAATAATTGAATAAAAAGCTGTCAAGTATTTGATGACAAAAAAGTAAACTTATAAAAACTTTATTCATTCTCGGTAGCAGTTTGGACTAACTATTCTAACTCACTTTCTGATTTATTAAAAATGCTATCTAAAATTAAATACGATGCCTTTTCTTTACTTTCTGTCTTAACCTCTATTTTTCTGCCGTCTTTAAAGATTATATAGCCTTCATATATATCTTTGCTAAACACTTTAACAGGATTGGCAATGATTACATCAAGATTTTTTCTTTTTAATTTTTCTATTGCATTTTCAAAAATATTTTCACTCTCTGCAGCAAATCCTATTAAAATTTGATTTTCTCTTTTGTTTTCTCCTAAGAATTTAAGGATATCCGGATTTGGCTGTAATTCTACTGTAGGATTTTCTTTTGTTTTTTTAAGTTTATTTTCACTGTAAGCTTTTGGTCTAAAGTCTGCAACCGCTGCATTCATTATGATTATATCAAAGTCTTGGTAAATATTTTTTATAGCTTCAAACATATCAGTTGCAGATACTACATTTATTTTCTTGATTTGTGAAGGCAGTTTCAAGCATGTTGGTGCAGAGATTAAAGTGACTTGACTTCCAAATGCGTAAGCTTCCTTCGCAAGGCTATATCCCATTTGTCCTGAAGATGCGTTTGATATGTATCTAATAGGGTCAAAAAATTCTCTTGTAGCTCCTGCTGTAATTAATACTTTTTTACCTTTTAAGAATTTTGGATATAATGCATATTTTACTGCAAGCTCTATATCTTCTAAATCAGCAAGCTTTCCGCTTCCTTCTTCTCCACAGGCTAACAATCCTTCGCATGGATTTACAAAAATATCTCCTTTTTCTTTTAGAATATTTATATTCTTTTGGGTTATAGGATTTTCTAACATTTTCGTGTTCATTGCCGGTGCTATTACTAATGGTTTATCATAAGCTAAAGCTGTGGAGGTTAAAAAGTTGTCTGCTATGCCGCTGGCAAGCTTTGCTATAGTGTTTGCTGTTGCCGGTGCTATTAAAAAAACATCCGCCCATCTTGCCACATAAATATGCTCTAATCCTGTTTTACCATCTTTCCAAGAAGAATAAACTTCACCGTTTGTTAATGCTTGAAATGTAAGCCTTCCAACAAAATCTTCTGCTTCTGGTGTAATACAGACTCTAACTTCCATTCCTTTTTTCTGAAAATGTCTCACTATCTCGTAAGCTTTATAGCTTGCTATTGAACCACATACTCCAACTAATAATCTTTTCCCTTCAAGCATGATTTTTCTCTTTCAAAATTTTTATTCTTTCTTTTATAAATTCCTTAGGTAAAACGCCTGTTGGAAAGCTGTTTATAAAGTAAACTCTGCAGTTGTAAGTGAACCCTTCCGGTTTTTCCATCGTGTAAATATCGTATCCATTGTATAAAATAGTTGGCGAGCCTTGGAAATTTAACTCCTTTGCTTTTTCAGGACTTTCTACATTAATTATTTTAATCTCTTCTGAAATAAACCCTTCGTCTTTTAAAGACATTAGATTTTTAAGAGTTTCATCTGCATTGGGACAGCCTTCAAAATATTGAAATTCTATCATTTTATCTCCTATTACTCAAAAATCTGTCTAAAAAATCATACAGATACGTCTTTAAATTGGGAATATAAATCTCAGCATCTTTGATTATCTCATCAGGATTTAATTTTTCTTCTAAAACCTCGTCTTTATATTCTTGCATCCATTGTTTTATCATATTTTGTGAAACTTCTATATGAAACTGTAGTCCTACTGCATTTTTATAAATAAATCCTTGGTTTGTGTATAGATCGTTGCTAAAAATCAGCTGTGCATCCTTGGGTAAATCAAAGGTATCTCCATGCCATTGAAAAGCTTTAAAAAATTCCGGAAACCCTTCAAAAATTTTATTGTCAGAAACTTTTTTAATGTCATAAAAGCCTATCTCTTTTCCATTTTCTCCTTTATAAACTTTTGAACCTAAAACCTTTGCAAGCATCTGACACCCAAGACAAATTCCAAGTAAAGGTATCTCTTTCTTTAAAGCTTGTTCCATTATTTTAAACTCATAACTTAAAAATGGATACTTACTTTCTTCATAAGCACCCATGTAACCGCCAAGAACGACAATAAACTGATACTCATCTAATTCTCTTTTTAAAAGTTGACCTTCCGATGTATCTACATAATCAATCTCAAAATTTTTTTCTTTTAAATAATTTTCAATCAGCCCTAAATGTTCTATCTTTACATGTCTAATTGCTAATGCTCTCATTGTTTCTCCTCTTTATATTTCAACCCTAACAACAACACCATGAACTTTTTGAGCCGGTAGTTTATAAAATTCTGCAAAGTTAGAGAATAATCTTTTTATTAAACCAAAGATTTTCCAAATAATATTATCAGAGTAAACATTGTCTACACCATAGAAAACAACCCTTTCATTTATATCTAAATTTCTAAGCTCTTTTTCAACGTTTACAATCTCTTGGTATCCATATTCTATAACTGCGTATTTAATGCCCGGACACAGATCTTCTGCAAAATAGCTTCTAATACCAAAAGGTTGGTCTAATTTTTTAAGGGAAAGGAAAATATTTTCTTCATAAACTATGCCATGCTTAATCATTGTTTCAACAATATAAGGTGGAATTCTCTCAGTGCTTTTAATAAGAAATACTGCTGAACCTTTTATATGACATTTTTTAGGATAGATTTTATTGAAATTCTCAATAAAGCTTTCTTTTGGCATAAATTTACCGACTTTACCAATTCTACTTTGACCTATTACATAAAGCGAAATGATAAATATAGGCGGAATCGCAAATAAAATAGGCCAATAAGCACCGTGAGGAATCTTTAATGTATTTGATGCTAAGAATGTTAAATCTATAAATAACAGCAATATACTTCCTAAGAAATAGCCGTATTTTTTCAAATTAAAATAGATATAGATTAAAAATAAGCTTGTGATTACCATATCAATATTTACAGCTAAACCATAAGCTGATGCCATCTTTTCTGATTCCCTAAAAATGAAAAACATAATAAGGACGCCGATAAATAAGAAAAGATTAACTATTGGTATATATATTTGCGTACTTATTTCTGTTGAGGTATGTCTAACAAGAAGTAATGGAACCAACCTTGCGTTGATTGATTGAAAAATTAGAGAGAATACACCGCTTATAAGTGCTTGAGATGCAATAATGCCGGCAATTGTTATTAAAATTAAGAAAAGAATGTATAAATCATTTCCAAGCAACAAATTAGCTCCGTGGAAAAATGGATTATCTTCTTCTATGTTTCCTAAAAGTATAGAGGCTTGACCTAAGTAGTTCATAACTACTGCAAAAAATACAAAGACCCAAGCTGTTCTTATTGCATTTTTACCGATATGTCCCATATCTGCATACATTGCCTCTCCACCTGTTGCAACAAGAATAATTTCAGACAAAGCCAAAAAGGCAACAAATGGATGGTTAGAAATAAAATTTATAGCTTCTAATGGATTAAAAGCTTTTAAGACTATTGGATTATGTAAGATGTAATAAATTCCTATTGACGCAATGGTTATAAAATATAAAGTCATTATTGGTCCAAAAGCTATACCAATTTTTCCTGTTCCATATTTTTGAGCAAGAAACAACATTGTTGTTATGAAAATAGCTATACCTAAAATAGCTTCCTGGCTTAAACCTTCCAAACCATGAATTAACCTTAAACCTTCTGTTGAGCTTAAAATAGTTATGGCGGGCGTAATAATTCCATCTCCAAGTAAAAACCCAATACCAACTATGGTTAGAGCACGATGGATTAGTCTTATCTTAGGATTTTTAGTCAAGGACTGGGCAATTTCTCCTAAAACTATAATACTACCCTCACCTCTTAAACTAAGATTCATCGCAAACCAAGCGTACTGGACTGTTGGAATCAATATTAACGTCCATATCATTAACGATGCTATACCAAGAATTTCATCCGGTTTTGGCTTTGTTATTAAAACTATGACAGCAAAGGTATAAAGTGGGCTTGTTCCAATATCACCAAAAACTGTCCCTATGGCTCGAATAACATTACTTAAGCTTACTTTATCACTATGTGCTGACACTTTTAATCCTCCTACATTATTTTAAATTTATTATACAACCATTTTCACTTGTGTTATAATTTTTCGATTATGAAAAAAATAACATTCATCTTATTATTTTTGATATCTTCGTTCCTAATCTCAAATGCTGAAGTGATCACAACGTTAAAAACAGATGATAAAGTTGTTGCTCTTACATTTGATGCTTGTGAGACCAAAACACCATCATATTTAGACTATAAAATAATTGATTTTTTAGTTTCTCAAAAAATTCCTTTCACGCTGTTTGTAAGTGGGAAGTTTATTGAAAGAAATTTTCAGGATTTAAAAAATCTTTATAATACCGGTTTGGTCTCGATTCAAAATCATTCTTACAGTCATAACAATCATATGGACCTTTTAAGCGAAGAAGAGATTAAAGAAGATGTACTGAAAAATGAAGATTTAATCATTAGGTTAACTGGAGTTAAACCAAAGTATTTTAGGTTTCCTGCCGGTAATTATGATGAAAAAGCTCTACGATTAGTAGAAAGTTTAGGGTATAAAGTTGTTCATTGGACTTTTCCAAGTGGCGACCCGGATAAAAAAATAACAAAGGAAATGTTGATAGCCCATGTGATAAGAAATACAAAACCTGGTTCTATTTTAATATTCCATGCAAATGGTAGAGGCTACAAAACAGGCGAAGCATTGCCTGAGATCGTTAGAATTTTAAAGCAGAAAGGTTATAGATTCGTTAGATTAGAAGATTATTTATTATAATACTTCGGGTGAGAAATTACCTCCATAGCTTACTTTTTCTAAAAAAGCTATAACAAATAGCATATGTATATAGATAAGCAACAAAAATCTAAACCATTTACTCGTTTTATGTCTTATTCTTAACGACTTTACTTCATGATAGCTTGCTGGATGAAACCACCATAACCAAAAGTCCATAGTAAACACTTTCATCTTCTATCTCTTTCTTCAAATGCTCGCTGTATATTTTCCTCTTTCTTTTTACCCAATATCTTTTTCCTGAAACTCTTTTTATCTTTTCAGTTTTTGCTCTGCTTAATCTTGCTACTTCAATTATAGTACTATCTACTATAAGCTTTCCTTTTTTCCAAGAACAATTTTAAGCATCATAATAATCGTGATTCTTCTTAGCCAATATTCTCTAAGGATTTTGTAAACTCTTTCTGATTTTGATTTTCTAAACAGATGCCAAGATTGAATAGAAGGACAAATTAGAAATCTGGCAAGTGTAAGAATAGAGGGTGTCCCAAAATTTCGTAAATTTACCTTTCCTTACTATTCTGAGATCGAAGACCAAAGGTTCTCTTTTTTGATTTTTTGACTTGAAAAGAAAGAAAGAGATTCTTCGCTTCACTTAGAATGACAATCTTGATTTTTAGAACAGTCAATTAGATTAAAACCACGAAAGTAATATTGCTCATAGTCTGTGTATAAATGTATATTGTAAACTATTATAGTGTAAAAATTTCATAATAGGAGGTAAGAAATGGAAAAATACGATGTGATTATTGTAGGCGGTGGTCCTGCTGGGCTTGGTTGTGCTTTAACGCTTGCTTCAGCAAAAGGGCATTTTGATTGGGGAGAAAATAGAAAGTATTTAGTAATTGACAATAATTCCTCAGACCTATTAAAAGCAAAGCTTAATAACGTCCCAGGAGTTAAGCCAGGGAGCTTGGGAAAAGACGTAATTAATCAATTAAAAGATCATGCTAAGGTGTATGGAAATGTTGAAATTATAGATGGAAGAGTAGTTAAAGTTGAGGGTGAATATAAAAACTTTAAAGTAATTACAGAAGATGGTAAAGAATTTTATTCTGATTTTGTAGTTTTTGCTACCGGTTTTCATGAGTTTAATATTGAATGTGAGGGCGTGGAAGTTATTGAAAATAAAAAATCTCCAAGACCGGGTAAAGTTCAATTAAAAGTAGACCAAGACTATAAAATAAAAGAGGGTATGTATGCTGCAGGTTTAATTGCCGGCGTTAGTACAATGTTTGCAGCTGCAGCCGGAAGCGGCGTACAAGTTGCTTGCAATATACAAGCTATAATGGCCGGTAAAAATGTTGTTGTTCATGATGTTCCAGATAATGGGTAGTTATAAAGTGAATTTTGACTAACATCCTGAGGACGTACGTCCGAAGGATCTCTTCTTTTAAAAAACCTTAAAAAAAGAGATTCTTTGCCGGCTTCAGAATGACAATCTTGATCTTTTTTTCATTTAATGTATGGTAAAATTATACTAAGATGTACAAACTGAGGCTTGGTGTGTATGAATTTTAAAAAGACTTTATTAAGCTTGTTTCTACTTAGCTTGTTATTTAATATTTTCCATGACTATATTATTCAAAACATAGAAAAACATGATGTGCAAGTTTTAGTTTTAGAGGAAAAACAAAGTAATCAAAAAGACCAAGTCTCGGACCTTATAAACAAAATTCATCAAGCATTACACATGCCCTACATTCAAATTGAGAATACTCATAATTATAACTATGAAATAACATCTAAATTTTCAACAGATTTAAAATCTGATTTATTCAAATATGAATTAATCTCAGAAATCTTTAAACCACCCATATTAACTTAAATCTCCTTTTAACCATCTACAAAATCCTAAAATAATAAGCAATTTATAAACTTTCGGAGGCAAACTATGAAAAGAATATTATTAGCATTATTCATATCTTTTAATTTAGTAGATGCAGAAACGTTTGAAGAGATATTAGAAAAAAGTATTAACAACGACCTTATAAAAAGTAAGTATTACGAAGTAATGTCCTATGAAGGAGATATAATCAAAGCAAAAGCACTGCCAAATCCGGAAGGGTACATCAGCTTTGAAAGGCTAATAGGAAATAATACATCGGGAAATTTCTCAGAATTTCATATACTTCAACCGCTGAGACTATATGGACAAAGAAGGTATCAAGCAAACCAAGCAGAAAAGGAGCTTCAGTATCAAAAACTAAACTTTGAAGCGTTCAAAAATACATATACAGGAAATCTATATACATTGTTCTACGAAGCATTGTACAACAAATACTTATATGAAATAGCTCAGGAAGAGATGAAGACATCAAAACAAATTTTAGATTTTATAAAAAAGACTTATCAACTCGGAGAGACTACAAAGCTTGACTTACTTAGAGGAGAAAAAGATTATAAATTTACGGAAGTAAAACTTAATTTGTCAAAAACTAAGTATGAAGAGTCGGTAAAAAGGTTGTCAGGGTTTGTAGGATTTGATATAAAAGACGTTGAAGGGGATATAAATCAGATAAGACAGATAAAAGATAAAGATTTAACAACATTGCCACAAATTACAGCCATAAACAGCAAGATAGAGTCCTTAGAAAATTCATACAAATTTCAAAAAGCTTTATCAAAACCACAAATTAGTGTAGGTTTTATAACAAAAGAGCAGACAACCGGCAAATATTCTGCAGGTTTGATGCTAACTTTTAGCATACCTGTATTTTACAAAAACTTAGGAGAGATTGTTAACATACAAAACCAAAAGGCAAGCTTTGAAAAATTACAAAATTATCAGCTTGAGAATATAAAGCAAACCACAGCAGCCATAAAAGAAAGCTACAACATTTTAAAATCTCAGCTTGAAGAGATGGATAACAAAGTCTTACCGGATATGAAAGCTCAACTAAGCCTTGCAGAAAAAAGCTATAAGCTAAGAGAGCTGACACTTTTTGAGTATCTCACAATAAAATCTCAGTATTATGAATTACTTAGATATAGAGCCGATTTGTTAATGCAAATTCATAAGCTTTATGGTGAATACATAGCAATAGTAGGTGAGTAAGTGGTTGATAAGTTAAAAATCTACTTCTCACGTTTAATTTAAAAAGGAGGTAAAAACATATGTTAGTTAGAAAAGCTTCAGTAATGATTTTACTTTTATCAATATTTACTCTATCAAACGCTCAGGAGATTATACTTAAACCGGAGATTGAAAAAAAGATAAATCTAAAAACTGAAAAAGTGAAAGTAGGTGAGGTGGCAGAGTATCAAACATTTCCAGCAGTGGTAAACGAAGACCCAACATTAAGCTATGCTGTTTCATCGCCTGTGGAAGGAATAGCTGAAAGGGTTTATGTTAAGCTTGGAGACCATGTAAAAAAAGGTCAGATATTACTCACTGTTTATTCTCCAGCGATTGCAAGCTTGCAAGCAAATATCGAAATGGCAAAGGTTAAATTACAAACAGCCAAGCAGGTATTAGAAAGAGAAGAAAATCTTTATAAAGAAGAAGTTATACCCTTTGCAAGATATCAAACAGCAAAAATTGAATATGAGAGAAGTCTTGGAGAGTATCAAGCATTGAAAAAAGCTTTAAGCTCCTATGGAGAAGTCAAAGGAAGCTCTATTATTTTAAGAAGTAAAGTTAATGGATTTGTTGCTGATATAAAAGTAATAAACGGCAATCCTGTAAATGTTGGTGAAGAACTTATGAAAATACATTCTCATGAGAGACTTTGGGTAATTGCTCAGGTGCCTTTTGAAATTACAAAAGATTTAAAAATCGGTCAAAAAGTTATTGTTATATCTCCGCTCAATAAAGAAATCATCGGAACGTTAAGTCTTATAAGTCATGAGATTGACCCAAAAACAAGAAGAAATGATATAAGAATAGTTGTTAATAATGTAGAAGATTCTCTTAAACCTAATCTTTTTGTAAATGTAAAATTGCCGCTTAAATCAACCAATGGTGTATTAGTTCCTTTAAAAGCTGTTTTTCAAGAAAAAGGCAAATACTACTGCTTTGTAAAATCAGGCAATAAAGCCATTTTAAGAGAGGTTAAGATAACTGAAAAGGTGGGAAATTTTTATAAAGTTGTTTCAGGATTAAAAGAAGGTGAAGAGGTTATCACCGATGGTCTAATCTTTCTTAAAACTCAGGTTTTTGGGGGTGCCGGAGAATGATTGACTTTATTCTAAGATACAAATTTATAATTATTTTCATTCTTTTCTTGATTGTTGGCATTGGTATCTACTCATTTAAAAGCTTGCCAATAGATACTTTTCCAGACCCAACACCCGTTCAGGTAAACATTTACACAGAAGCTCCCGGCTTGTCGGCTGAGGAGGTAGAAAGTCTTATTACAAAAAAAGTGGAAACATCCATGTCCGGAATTAAAGATGTTACAACCGTTAGAAGCGTATCTTTACCCGGTTTATCTTACGTGTCAATTTTTTTTAAAGACGGAACGGATATATACTTTGCAAGAAGGCTTGTAATGGAAAAATTATCAGCAGTAAAAGGAATGCTGCCACCACAGTATAATCCAGTGATGGGACCAAACAGCTCAGGACTTGGAAACGTTCTTTTTTATGTTTTAACATCTAAAACAACTCCTTTGGCAGATTTAAGAGCTATCCAAGAATGGAAAATTAGACCTTTGATAATGTCAGTTGATGGAGTAGAAGAGATAAGCCAGTGGGGACCAGAAAAAGCTTTTTTAGTAAAGCCAGACTTAGAGAAATTACTTGCCCTTGGATTATCTCTTGATGACATAGCTAATGCGGTAGAAAAAGGCGGTGGAATTGCAGGCGGTGGATTTTCTAAAACTCCGGAAGGAGATTTAATCGTCAGGTCGGTTGGATACTACACAACCATTGAAGATATCGGAAATATATCCATTCAATCCTTAGATGGAGCTGTCATAAAACTAAAAGACATAGCCAAGATAGAAGAAGGGGAAGTTCCAAACAGAAGAGGAGCTTTTACACTAAATGGTGAAGAAGTGCAAGGAAATATTATCTTAAAAAGAGTAAACACAAATACCCAAGAATTGGTAGCTAAATTAAAAGAAAGAATTGAAGAAGTCAAAAAAATACTGCCGAAGGATGTGGATTTAAAAGTGATCTATGACCAGTCTTATCTCACCCAAAAGGCTATCTTTACAATAGAAAAAGCTTTATTAGAAGGGATAATTTTAATCTCTATTGCTATGCTTTTCTATCTTGGCAATATCAGAGCTGCTTTTTTAGTTGTTCTATCCATTCCACTTACTCTTTTAATGGCTTTCATATTCATGAAAAACTTTGACATAAGCGGTAATTTAATGTCTTTAGCAGGTCTTGCTATTGGAATAGGGCTTTTTGCAGATGCTACAGTTGTAGTTGTAGAAAATATTTACAGACATTTACACGAAACCGGTCTATCTCAATCAGGAGAATCTAAAGACAGCATAGTTTCAAAGTCAGTAAAAGAAGTTTTTAAACCGGTTTTATTTGCGATTTTAATAATAACCATCGTCTTTTTACCTATCTTTAGTTTTGAATCTGTGGAAGGTAAGTATTATAAGCCGTTAGCTTTGACAATAATTTTTGCTTTAATCTCATCTCTTTTAATTGCGTTTATGTTTATGCCTGTAATGTCTTATTTCATTTTAAAGCCATCTAAGGAAGAAGAGACAAAAATCATGAGATATATAAACGATCTATATCACAAGATTTTATACAAACTATTAAGATATCCAAAGGCGGTTATTTCTATCGTTTTGACGGCATTTATTTTTTCCTTGTTTTTACTTTCAAGAATAGGGTCAGAGTTTGCACCTACCCTTGATGAAGGAGCAGTTTTAGTAAAAAGCTTTTTAAATCCAAACGTGTCTTTACAAGAATCAAAAAGGGTTGCAAGTTTTGTAGAAGAAACAGCAAAATCCTTTCCGGAAGTTGAAGATGCTTTTTCGAACATAGGAAGAGCAGAAAAAGGTGAGCCAGAAGATGTTAGCTACATAGAGACGTTCATCACTTTAAAGCCGTACGACCAATGGAAGAATTTTAAAACCAGACAAGAGTTTGAAAATGCACTTCGGGAAAAGCTTAAAGATTTCCCGGGGGTATCATTTAGCTTTACACAACCTATCCAAATGAGAATTGATGAACTTTTATCCGGAGTAAAATCTACCGTGGCTATAAAAGTGTTTGGAGATGATTTAAACAAAGTAAATGAAATAGCTTTCAAAATTGAAGATATAGTCAGAAATACAAAAGGTTCTGTTGATGTAGAAACAGAAAGCCAATCAGGAAAACTTCAACTAAAGATAACCCCAAAGATAGACCAGCTAAATAGATACAATCTAAAAACAGAAGATATTTTAGCCCTTGTTGGAAAATACTTTACAGGATACGAAGCAAATCAAGTAAAAAGAGAGCTGATAACATTCCCTGTAATCGTCAGACTTCCGGAGGATTATATAAACGATATAGAAAAGATAAAAAACATTCCTATCCAAACAAAGGATGGCTACTTGCTTACATTGTCGCAGGTTGCAGATTTAGAGATAACACCCGGATTTTTCAAGATAAGACATGAAAATGGAATTAGATACGCCTTAGTTCAATCTAATCTTGAGGGAAGAGATTTAGGCGGGTTTGTACAAGAGTTAAAAAATAAGATAAACACACAGATTAAACTTCCGGAAGGTTATTTCATACAATTCTCAGGACAGTTTGAAAACCAAGAAAGAGCAATGAAAAGACTGTCTATCATTGTTCCAATTGCAATTTTCTTAATCTTTGTCCTACTGTATATAAATTACAACTCATTAAAAGATGCTTTGATAGTTATGTTAAATGTTCCTTTTGCTACCATTGGCGGAATTGTATCGCTTTACATATCAGGCTATAACCTATCAGTTCCTGCTGCAATTGGATTTATTGCTGTATTTGGCATTGCTACATTAAACGGCGTTGTGCTAATATCTTATATAAGACAACTTCTACAGGAAGGATTAGATATAGATAAAGCCATAGAAAAAGCAACCCGCTTAAGACTAAGACCAATATTGATTACAGCTACCGCAGCATCCTTAGGACTTATACCGATATTACTAACATCAGATATTGGCTCAGAAACTCAAAAACCTATTGCCACAGTCGTCATAGGTGGAATATTCACATCTACCATGCTAACACTGTTAATTTTGCCCATAGTTTATAAGACGTTTTACAGAGTCGGACTGAAAAATGCTTGAAAATCTTTTACAAATATTTGTGTTTTTTATACTTGGTTATACGGCAAGAAAGTTGAAAATAATTCCGCAAGAATACTCAAAAGCATACATAGACTACATAATGAATTTTGGCTTTCCAGCCTTGGTTATTTACAATATCTACAGATTAAGATTTAGCTTAGACGTTTTGGGTATTATAATCCTTGGCTGGATAGCCATCTTTTTGACTATCTTTGTCTCTTATCTAATCTCAAAAAGCTTAAAATTAGACAAAAAAAGAACGGTTGCATTCATAATGATGTCTACATTTTCTAATACCGGATTTCTTGGATATCCATTTATTCACTCTTTGTATGGAGAAGAAGGTTTGAGATATGCAGTAATTTTTGATAACCTTGCAATGTTTTTACCTATCTTTTTACTTGCACCATTTATAATAAACTATGCAAAGGAAGGAAGCACTAAAATCAACATCAAAAAACTATTACTTTTCCCGCCGTTTATTGCGTTAGCTATAGGTATATCTTTAAAACCCTTTGATGTTCCGGAAATTTTTCTAAATCTTCTAAAAACACTTGGTATGACTGTTATTCCTATTATCTTATTTTCTGTGGGCTTAAATCTAAGATTTTCACACATAGGCAAAGATTTAAAGCTTTTAACGGTTAATATGCTGGTAAAACTATTTGTATCGCCTTTAATTTTGTTACTTATCTTGTTGATTTTAAAAATAGATTTAACTTTACCTTATAAAGTAGCAATTTTGCAACTTGCTATGCCACCCATGGTTTTAGCTTCCATTTATTTAATAGATGCTGACCTTGAAAAAGATTTTGCAGTCTCTTCTGTAGCAATTGGCATTATTTTAAGCTTTCTAACAGTGCCAATATGGTATTTTTTATTGAATAGTTTGGGTCATCAGAATTGACAAAGAAAGTAAAAAAGTAGAGGCAATTCACGAATTGCTATTACAGAAGTTAAGAGTAAAATGTCGTCATTCTGCAGTCGTGCGAAGAATCTCAACCTCAAAGATGTCATTCTGAGCTAAGCGAAGAGTCCTTTTTTTCTTCAATTTTTAAAAGAGGAAATCCTTCACTTCGCTGCTGGATGACAAGGAAGGTAAAAATGTCATTCTGTAGCCGTTGGAAGAATCTCCGGTTTTTTACCTCCCACATTCTCTGAAAAAGGAGGGCTTTAAGCTTTACGATTTCACTATAAAGAGTAAAAGACAATCCGCATCCAACAACCGGTGAAAAAGCTAATATTTTCTAAAACTTCTCGCCTATAGCTTTGAATAAATTTATTTGCACGCTTAACCTTTTTTTCTAAACTTTTCTAACATTTTTTCAACAATTTCTTCAACAGGAACATTGTAATTTTTTTCTCTGATTAATCTTTTTAATTCCTCAATTCTTTCTCTTCTCATCTCTTGCTCCTTAATAATCTCCTCTAACAATTTATTCAACTCCTTGTCGTTTAAATCCTTCAAGGTTAATTTACCCCTTTGTAAGTTTTTTAGATTCTAGCTACAAATTTTAAAATTTAAATTTAACATAATAAATATTCGGTAAATAATTAAAAAAACTTTATTATACTTTGGGTGAGAAATTCAAATATAAATAAAACATCTAAAAAAACTCCTTGGTGGCAGTTAAAATTGTAATAGCAAAAATTCCACCAAGGAGGTAAAAATGCAAAACTCTAATCTTTATTTT